>CAYTUE010000013.1:0-3072 GCA_964441085.1 uncultured Planctomycetaceae bacterium | reverse complement strand
CGTGGAAACGCAGGCATTTGTGGTTTGTGGCCACGAAGGTTGCGGCTACTCGAAATCGGTCTTTTCGCGAAACGGTGTGACCACTTATAATTGAGGGTTTGTTTGGCGGCTGAGTTTTTTCAGTCGCTCGACGGCTGACGGAATTGGCACCGGGTTTCGGTATTCTTCGGTCAGTGGGTAGCGCTTGATTTTTAGAAATTTCGGTGAGCTTTGGCATGGTTTGGTACGACTTCGCGATTCTGGCATTGCTGGTTTACACAATGTGGTCTGGTGCGCAGCGAGGCTTTGTGACTCAGCTGGCATGGATTGCTGCGCTCGTTCTCTGCTTTAAATTCGCTGACAAGCTGGCTCCTTCAATTGAAGGTCAGATTAATGTCGAGCAACCTTTGCGTCACTGGATCGCCATGTTTGTGCTGTACCTCGCGTTTTCGCTGGGCAGTTTTATGGTGGCTCGGATTTTGAACAGCTGGTTGGAAAAAGCGAAGTTCAAGGACTTCGATCGCCATTTGGGCGGCCTGCTTGGTTTGGTGAAAGGTGGAATCATCGCCATGGTGATCACGTTTTTTGCCGTGACGCTTTCCGAATCACTGCAAGCCACTGTGATGACATCTGTCAGCGGGCGTGCGGCTTGCTATGTGTTGGATCATGTGGAACCCATCACACCAGATCACTTTAGAGAATACTTGCAGGACTATCGCGACAACTTGGGTGATCATTCGCAGAACGGCGACCTTGGAACACTAAGCAGTGTCACTGATGTTGTTGGCTCTGGCGATGACACACCAGTGCCTTGGCCTGTTGAAAATCGTGGCGGCGTGGTTCGCGATATCTATAACGGCATCGTGAATTCCGGTAACCGCACTGATGACTTGTCGACGAATGGTGGCTCAGCGGCGACAGGAGGTTCGTTTATGGATTTAGTAAACGCGATTCCGGGCCAGCTTTCAGATTCAGCGGTTAGGCAGCTGGAAAGTCAGTGGCAGCAATCCAGTCCAGAATCTCGTCAGAATCTGCTGAATGAGGTCAATGGTTCGTTTGGTAATCAGGTTTCCAGCGTGCTGCAAAACTTCATGGCGAGAACAGGACAGGGCAGTACGAATGGAAATTCTGCACCCACTGATCCGAGTCAGTTGATTGGTCGGTTAAATGCCATTGGGGACATCTACAAAGATCGAGACTACATCGTTAATCAAGCGTTGTCTCGATTAGATGGGGTGCCCGCTGAGGTTCAGCAAGCAGTGATTGATGACTGGTACGCCGATGTGAGTTTTCAGAGAGTGGATCCTGATCCTTCAACAGCTCGTAATACATCATTAGACCATCGGATTTTGAGCCAGCTGAGCAAGCGAGGAATTTGGGACCAGCTGAGCCTGAGCCTGAAGCAACGATTGGCGAACTCACGACAATGATCCAGCGTTGCTTAAATCATCTTTGTGTTGTGGCTGTGTTGTTAAGGCAACTTCAATTGTGTTGATGCAATGTGGTTTGGGCAGCACTGTTTGCAAGACGGGTGATTCAAGGTCCAAAAACCGGGGCCTTAAAAACCCAGCGTTTTCTGCGTTAATTTAACATAACGGACATTATCGGACGTTGGGTGTGGTTTGTTTTTGCTGCTGAGAAGCTATGAATGGTCACCTCGAATGCCGCTTGTTTTGTGAACAGATGTGAAGCTCGACGGGGCATCGATCGTTCATTGATTCGTCACCGCGTTCAAGGCTTCATGGTCCATGTTTCATTTCAGTCAACTGCCCTGCCACCACAGGGTTGGTGGCGAGGTGCAGTTGCAGAGATTTGAGGTGTTGGCTTGTTCGTGATTCGACAAGCTTAGGTGGCTGCGTTTTCTTCGAACGCGCCCATACGTCGAAAGCGATCGTATCGGTGGTTGAGGAGTTCTTCTTTTGACATGCCTTCCAGAGATTGGATGGCTGCGACCAGTGAGCCTTTGAGGCTGGTTGCCATTTGTCGGTGATTTCGATGAGCTCCTCCCAGTGGTTCTGGGACGACTTCATCAATGATGCCGAGTTCCTTGAGACTGGAGCTGGTGAACTTCAGAGCCTTTGCGGCTTTGTCTTTGTGTTCGACGTGTTTCCAAAGAATGCCCGCACAGCCTTCTGGGCTGATGACGGAATAGTATGCGAATTCTAGGACAGACACGTGATCGCCCATTCCGATTCCGAGTGCTCCGCCAGAACCGCCCTCCCCGATCACAACGCAGACAATGGGGACTTCCAGCGTCGACATGTCTCGAAGGTTCACTGCGATATTGTAGGCTTGGCCGCGTTCTTCGGCTCCAATACCTGGGTAAGCGCCAGGAGTGTCGATCAGGCAGATAATTGGCAGGCCAAATCGAGCAGCCATTTCCATCTTTTGCATCGCTTTTCGGTAGCCTTCTGGGTGGGCACAGCCGTAAAAGCAATCGTTGCGTTCTTTTAGAGTTCGGCCTTTTTGGTGGCCAACCAGCATGACTTTGCGACCGTCCAGTTTTGCAAAGCCCGTGATGAGGGCTCGATCGTCACCAAACGCCTTATCGCCGTGCAATTCAACGAATTCGTCGAATACCAGCTCGATATAGTCTGGTGTTTGAGGGCGTTCTGGGTGACGAGAAACCTGAACCACTTCCCACGGGTCTAGGTTTTCGTACCGCTCGCGAGTCATTTGTGTGAGTTCGACTCGCATGCGACGGATGCTTTCTTTGGTGGCCGGCCCTGGGTTTGGTTCGGCCTCCATTTTTGAAAGCTGGTCTTCAAGCTCGTAGATGGATTTTTCGAAGGGCAATTTATGAGCTGGTGCCATGAGACGCACGGTATCTGCTATTGGGGTGGCGAGTGGAAATTCAAGTTGTCCAGATTTTAACGGCTAACTATTCGATCAAGAAGTCATCAAAGGTTGCTTCTTCAAGGCCGCTATCCTTTTCGGGATTGGCAAGTCGGGAGATCGGTTTTTGTTCGTTTGCTTCCTGATTTTGGGGCTCTGGAGCAGGTTGAGGCGGTGGTGAAGCTGGCGTTGGTGTGGGAATTGGCTGCTGAGCAGGGGCTGGGGCAGCTTGTTGTGGGGCAACGGGCGGTTGTGGGA
>CAYTUE010000012.1:52824-57205 GCA_964441085.1 uncultured Planctomycetaceae bacterium | reverse complement strand
ACAGCGTTTTCAAGGTGATCGCCCTTTTGGCCGCGCTCAAAGCTTTTTTTCGTAACCAGGTTCACGCGAGCATTTTACCCAGTGTCAGCAATACCGCTAACGGATGAATCATCCGCAATTCCCTAGCGCCGCAACAACCCATTCAGCAGGCTTCCCACAGCTTTGTCTGTATGATAACACGCTTCATACATAAGATCGTGAACCCAACGTTTTTCGGATCAAAAATGTTTGAAACCTCGACACACTGCGAACCGCAGGTGAACTTATCAACGGACTTTGCAGTTCCAAATTCGACCAAGATGGGTTGAAACTTATCCCAAAAAACGTCGCCGAACACCGTTGCAAAAAGCACTGCCATGCCACGATTTCAGCAACTTCCTAATGTGCTTTAGCGATTCTGGGCCAAAGGCATAATCACATATGTGTAAGAATCTTCGACACGGAACACGGCAGCATGCTCTGAACTAATCAACTGCAATTCCACCATCGTGTCGGGAGTCAACACTTTCAGGAAATCGGCGAGGTAACGAGGATCGAACGTAATGCGAATTTCATCGTGAGAATATTCGATAGGCATTTCGATCTTTGATTCACCGACATCCTGAGCACGACTTGCCAACAGCAATTTATTGTCCGAAAAGACAAAGTCGACTCCACGACTTTCTTCATCAGTCACAATTTGAGCCTGACGAACGGCCGAATGAAACGGACCCGCCAAAATAGAAACAGAAACTTCACCCGCTTTGGGAATCACATCTCGATACTTTGGAAAACGTCCTTCAACCAAACGGCTGTAAATCACACAACGGCCAGAACGCAGCAACACTTCATTTTCACGAACGGCAACATCGACGTATTCAGCATCACCATCGATCGACCGTTCCAGTAACGACATGGCTCGAGTTGGAACGACAGTCGTTTTTTCAGGCAGAGTCGGATTGCCTTCTTTTTCACAGGCAGCGGTTGCCACTGACAAACGGCGGCTGTCCGTGGCCGCAACAGTGACCATGTCGTCCTGAAATTCCAACAGCAGACCGCCTAACGCGTAACGCGTACTTTCAGCATCTGTTGCGAAGCTGGTGCGTTTTACAATCTGGCGAAACACGGCCGCCGGAATTTTGAAGTAGTCCTTCTCGTCGAATTCAGGCACCGGTGGAAAGTCGCGAGGATCTTCGGACGACAACCGAAAGTTGGAAGAAGGTGCTTTCAGTGTCAACGATTGTTCGTCAACCTGAATTTCGAACTGATCATCCTGCAGTTCTCGCAAAATGGACGACACCTGATTCGTTGGAAGCAGAACTTCCCCCGTCGATGTTGTGTTCACACCATCAACAAGGTACCGAATGGCAACTTCTTGATCGGTGCCAACTAATTCGACCCCGGACGTACCAAGGTGCATAAAGACATTTCGTAGCACGTCTTTTGGAGTTCGGGACGGAACAGCCGATGCGGCTGCCTGAAACGCCAGGGAAAATGGTGCTCGATCACAGGAAAGCTGCATATCGCAGACCTACTCTTGGTGAGGAAAAATCAGGGAAATCTGACAGATTGTGGATCGAGCGATGATAACACAAAACACCTGATTTTCCCATCCAGACACCCTACTTGAATCGATGAAAACGCTTTCTTTTGCTTTGTTTTGCTCTCAGCTTGCCCCTCGCTCCAACTTCACTGCCAGATGGCACCTGAAACGCCACCAAATCAGTCAGTTTCGCACTCCAAACCAATCCCATTCACGAAAACTGGTGCGACTCAACTGGTGCGACTCAACTGGTGCGACTAAACCGTGACGCATCATCGATTTCGACCACAAGTTTTCGCTTTATTGCAATGCTTGGTAACCTGTGACATCAGCGGTAGCTTCCCCCTTTCGCCGCTCGCTCTTCTCGCTTTCAATTTGGACCCCAATTCAATGAAACTCTGCTTTCCACTGGCCCTGACCACAGTCTTCCTGTTCACTTGCAGCTGCCCCCCTGCCCAAGCAGAAGATGACTTCCCCGCTGGAAAATGGGTCTCGTTATTTAACGGCAAAGACCTCACTGGGTGGACACCCAAAATCCGCTACAGCAAGCTTGGAGAAGATGCCGGCAACACGTTTCGAGTCGTGGATGGACTGCTGTCGGTGCGGTACGACCAGTATGACGAGTTCGAAAACAAATTCGGACACCTGTTCTACAAGCAGCCGTTCAGCAATTACCGAATGCGAGTCGAATACCGATTTGTCGGAGAACAATGCAAAGGAGGAGCCGACTGGGCGATTCGAAATAGCGGAGTCATGGTGCATGGGCAAGCCCCCGAAACCATGACCCTTGATCAAGATTTTCCGATCTCCATTGAAGTTCAATTACTGGCGGGAAATGGCACAGACGAGCGGACAACGTCAAACGTATGCACTCCGGGCACAAATCTTGTCATGAAAAAGAAGCTTAAAAAGCAGCACTGCATCAACTCGAAATCAAAAACACATCACCTTGATGAATGGGTGACTGCGGAAATCGAGGTACGTGGAAACAAAGTCATTCGTCACATCTTAGACGGCGAAGTTGTGCTTGAGTACAACCAACCTCAGCTGGATCCACGACACGACTTAGCCAAACCTTTGATCAAAGCCGCTGGTGGCAAAAAAGCCCTCAACAGCGGCACAATATCGATTCAGTCGGAAAGCCACCCCTGTGACTTTCGAAAAATTGAGATCATGGTGCTCGACGATTAAAAAACAACGACTCACCACAAGCACAAAAAAGGCCGCCCGAGCAAGTCGCTCAGGCGGCCTTTTTTATGAAACCTTCACCCGTGTCAGAGGCTGCACAGATCCGTTCAATCGCAATCCGCCAGACGTGAGTAACGAGAACCCTACGACACGTTCTCGACAACTTCGCATGGGCGAACCACGTTTAAGGCTCCTGGCGTCCAACGCATGCACGCGTACCCAGCGGACATATGATTTTCAATTTCAAGCATGCAGATACCAGCAGCCAACAGAATCACATGGTCGCCTTCTTGCAAAGGATCTAATTGATTCCGATCAAGCACTTCGGGAAGTCGAGCTAAAATTGTGGGCACCGTGGATGAAATTGTATTCCCATACCATTCCAAATTGTTCACAAATTCAATCTGCTTATATTTTGTTTTGGCAGCAGCGATCAGCGCCTTTAAAAGTTTGCCGCTGGGCTGATGAGGAATCACGACAACCCGTTGAGTGGGGTCATCAAAATTGATCGATTCCAATGCTGATTCAAGCTGTTCAAGCATCAATTCGATGCCATTGATGAAAACAGGCTCAGCATTCATCCTCATCACCGTACGGCGACATGCCAACCCATTAAAATCAAAACCATCACAGTCATCCCGCACAAATAAGGCCGCTGGATTTGTGCGGCGATTGTCGGGGATGAGATAGTCAGCAGCATGAATCTGAGCAATTGGCAAACCATGTTCCAGCTCCAATACAGAAGCCGTTGCACCAGCTGAAACAATCCCACAAAACAAGCGATCAGAAGAATCATGCCACGTCTGGGGAGTTTCAACCGATAGCAAAGCCACCTTGTCCCCAACGGATAATTCCATCAAAGAATCTCGCCCTTCCGCCAGTAGCTTCATGTACCCTGAACAACCGAAGTTGCGAGGCGTGATCATTCCCTCGGGCAAACCCAATCGCTGCTCCAGCATCATCGCCACATCTTCACAACGCTTGGGGTCGGTGTGAGAATGGCACAGCACAACATGCTGAAAATCTAAGAGCCCCATGCCTGACTGAGATTCAAGTTTTTCACAAAGCGCTTCTGCAACATCAACAATCGTGATGTCATTCTGCAAGACTCGACGTTCCCGAATCCCCGTTGATCGAAGAATGGCTTTCGTACTAGAAAAACCCGACTGGCCACCTTGGCGAGAAAAACCTAAGACATCATCGTTGGTCACCAAACGAAATAATTCACAATCGTCAAAGACATCGACAACAGTTGATAGCCTCAACGACTGTGATCTCGGTATGAGTTCATTCTCCATAACATCCTTCGCTCGATGATGCATTCGCGGTACAGACACGGGGAACCCAAGTATTCTTCACATGGTATTCCGCCGACAATGATGGATTAACCCGCTCGCAATATTCTAGACCGGTGCGGAATATCGCGTTTACCGAGACGTTTGTCTACAGCTGATGACGCCAACGGGCGTTGTCACCACATATCAGAAGCATAACGCTGCTTTCAGCACGCCGCGAGCGTATCAACACGATCAATCTCGGTGCAGTTTTAGCCTGATGCACGTAACCAACCTGAAAGCCGGGGCTCAGCTCCACAAAATGACGCCAAGCCACTGTTTGATTCAGCGGCAACCCGGGATTCAGCGACAATCCGGCGGAAACCAAACAGCCACT
>CAYTUE010000012.1:33954-52724 GCA_964441085.1 uncultured Planctomycetaceae bacterium | reverse complement strand
CCGTAGCGATCTTTCGAAATTCACACACAACCTTGTTGCTGCTCAGCTGCCATTAAAGTGTTTTTCAGCAGCATGGCAATCGTCATCGGCCCCACTCCTCCGGGAACAGGAGTAATCATTGAAGCAACTTTTTCAGCTTCTTCAAAAGCCACATCACCCACAAGTTGATCGTCGACTCGATTAATCCCAACATCAATCACGACAGCTCCGGGTTTGATCATATCACCCTTCACGAATTCAGGGATCCCAACTGCGGCAATCAGTAAATCGGCTTGCCGAGTCACAGCGCCGATATTGCTTGTCCGCGAATGACAAGTGGTGACCGTCGCATCCGCTCCTCGCTGAATCAACAATGCCCCCATCGGCTTACCCACGATATCACTTCGACCAATCACAACAGCATGGCAACCGGCGGTTTGCACCTGATGGTGCTCCAACATTTTCATCACACCATGTGGAGTACACGGCAGAAATCGAGGACGCCCCTGAAGCATAAGCCCCACGTTTTCAGGATGAAAACCATCCACGTCTTTCAGCGGAAGAATGGCATCCAGCACAGGGACTGCATCCAAATGCTCAGGCAATGGCAACTGCACCAAAATACCGTGAACCGATTCGTCGGCATTTAAATCGTGAACCAACTGCAGCAACTGATCTTGAGTTGTACTCTCCGCCAAACGGTGCAGGGTGCTTTTGAGACCGCACTTTTCGCAGGCCCGTTCTTTGTTACGAACATACACATGGCTCGCCGGATCGTCTCCCACTAACACGGCTGCCAGATGAGGAACCACGCCCGTCTTTTGAATGAAGGCAGCGGTTTCAGCTTGCACCTCTTCTTTAACGAGCGCTGAAATTTTCTTTCCATCGATTCGAATGGCCGTCATTTTGCTTCCGTTTCTTTGCGTTTAAAATTCACTCAACCAGCCAACACCCCTGAAGAACAGACCACTCAAGCATTCGCTCATCGCATGTCACCAAACACGGCAACTTGTGTTTTATAAAATGGCAAGAGGATTGCGGCGTTCTTCAAGAGTTCCACGAGTGACACCGACCCGGTTGCTCGCTTGCAACTGTTGCCACACATCCGAAGGGGCAATTTTACCACCAAGCAGCTGACGATAAAGTCTCACCGTACTTTGCAAACTTTCTTGGTCATCGTTGAGAAATTCGATTCGAAACGTGCAGACTCCGTTCTGCTGCAACACAGGGATCACTTCTGCCGAACTTTGAGCTGTCGCATTAAACAGAGTATTGCGACAGCCCACATCCGCTGTCAGTAAATGCTGTTTTCCAATTCGGTCGCGAAGTTTCACCTCGTGAAAGTCGCACGGTCGACCACAGTTCGTCTTGTTCGTTCCGGGAGACAGGACCGAACAAAAAACGCAATGCTCCATATGAAACATGGGCATGTGCTGATGCACGACCACTTCGAGCCATTGCGATGGGATCACTCGGACAAGATCTAGCAATTGATCCCGATTTAAATCATACGATGGAGTCGCACACTGAACGCCCCGCATCGCAAACCACTCCGCAGTCAGTTCATTCGTGACATTCAATGAAAAGTCAACGACCACAGGAATCTGCCGCTCTCGAAAGTAATCCAACGCCGCTAAATTTCGAACCAGAACACCTTCGGGATTCTGCTTACTCATCAGACGAAACAGCCCCTGTTCGCCAGGTTTTTGAATGCGAGGAGTTGCTGGATAAACGGCAACGCCTCGCTCACGTCCCTTCTGAATCGCCTGCGCGTATTCTCGAAGGTCGGCAAAGTCCACATAAACCCGTTCATGAACAAGGTGCGGCGATCCACCATCATCCTGTTTAACAATGTCCAGCAAACAATCGAACTGCGACAATGTCCGACATAAAAGATTCAAACCCACACGGGGTGAATCAACGGATTCAGGCAACTGCTGTTTCAACGCCACCTTCATCTTTGCCAAGACTTGGTCTGTTGATACTTGACGCCGCCCACTGATGTCCGCTGAATCCAATGCGTCAATCATTTGCCGCCGAAGCAAACCAAGTACGCTCAGCGGAACCATCGGGTTTCCCGAAAGATGAGCTTCCACATCTGCGAGTTCATAGACTGTCCCGCCCAAGCGACCAAGCTGTTGTTGCAACACCTCCAACGTAATGGGATGCTTTCGAGCCTCTTCAACAATGTGATCCGAATGGATTTCCGCCACTGCAGAATTCTGAGAAACAGCTTTCAATGTCATCGGTTGCCCCACGACGACTTGAATCTGAATCTGCAACGGCACTCGACGCTTCACATCAGCAGATTGATAGCTTGCCTTCAACCGTTTGTTTAACGCGGGGTCATCCGTCTTCCAAATCGACTGGCCAATCGTAAGTTGCCTTGCATCAATCGCGTTGTTCCCAAAAACTAACGTTGCCACTCCAGAAGCAACCGCGTCGCTGCAGCGTTCATTGTTCTGCCACACTTCGTAAACACGACCTCCCTGTTCGTTGCCGTCGATGCGATCTGCTTCAAAAACAATTCCATCGCCGGGCTTAACTGCTCGCTGCAAACGTACGGCAATTCCTTCTGGTAGAAGGCCAGTGACCTTGCCCAACAGCACACCTCGCTTGGCACAGCTAGTGGCTGGCACCAGCATCTTGTGATCACATCCGTTTAGCCAACCCGGACTGAAGCCTCGCGAAAACGACATTTCCAAGTCATCAACTTGATTTCCTTGAAATGTTTCTCGCTGCCCCTGAATCGCAGCGTCCAACGCCGAACGATAGTGCTGCACGGTATTGGCAACATACTCAGGAGTCTTCAAGCGTCCTTCAATTTTCAGACTACACACCCCCGCATCAAGCAGTTCTGGGATGAGATCATAGGCAGCTAAATCCTGAGGACTCAAAAGGTACTTCTGGCGATCCAAATCAATATCAACACCATCACAAACCAGTTCGTACGGCAAACGACATGCCTGAGCACACTGGCCGCGGTTTGCGCTGCGACCACCCAAAGATTCACTCGTTAAACACTGCCCGGAATAAGCAACGCACAGGGCTCCGTGTACAAAAACTTCAAGAGGCATCGACGTGTTTTCAGAGATCTTTCGAATCTCCTTCAGTGATAATTCTCGAGGCAACACGACTCGACGAATCCCCAAATCTTCGACGGCAGCAATACATTCAGCACTGGAAAGGGTCATCTGAGTTGACGCGTGGATGTCCAAATCGGGGCAGACTTCTCGTGCAAGTCGGGCGACTCCGAGATCTTGAATCAACACAGCATCGATGCCTGCCGTCGCCAGTTGACGGATGGCATCTTCCATCCGAAGTAGCTCATCCGAAAATGCCAACGTGTTCAGCGTGACGTAGCCTTTCACGCTACGGCGATGTAAGAAGTCGACAATTCGGTCAAGATCGTCCAACTGAAAATTGGTCGCTCGGGCTCGAGCATTAAATCCAGATTCCAGCCCGAAATAAACCGCATCTGCCCCGTTTTCAACAGCGGCCGTCAGGCAGTCCCAGTTGCCAGCGGGAGCCAACAGTTCAGGATGTTGCGGATGGCATTCGACATTCATGACATAACAGCGCCTCGTATCAGGCACACCAGACAAAATAAGAGAACGAAGACAACAAAAACATTCAATTCAAGGGCAGGGCCGACGCCCTGTTTCCAGAATGATACTCACGTTCGGTCAGAAGAACGTCTCACGGTGCCTTTTTCCCTGTCGGATCTGGTGATTCCCGTCGCTGTTTTCACCGCAGTCAATGTTTTACAGATGAATTCCGTCCCGACAGAAGCCCCTGAATCGATATCAGCTGACTTACACAAAGTCAGCAGCCTTCAAGAAAAAAGCACGCGGCAACCACCAGCATCACTCACAACCCCCGCCAACCCAGCACCTCTTTCAGGAGGCCTTCCGCTGTCGACAGATGAGTCTTCCGACTTAAACGAAATGTGACAGATCATTTGCTCGATTCGCAAAAAGAAAAGAGAAAGCCGACTTGTCGATCACGTTTGCCTGAACTGCCTAACCGGTAGTACCCGCAATTCTGAAGCATCCGGATCATTGTTTTATGGAAGTTTGCAACAAGCAATTGAAACACAACAGCTGTAATCGTCGACAGAAACCCTAGATGACATAGAACCTGCGCAGTCAATGATCATCATAAAACAAACTGTGCAGGCGTACCGACAAAGCTGTCCCCAAATCTCATTGGCAAAGCGACGTCAACAGACCGAGGAAAGGTCGACTGTGATGAAACGACTCAATCATATCATTTTGTTTGCGACTGTTGTGATGGTCAGCATCTCTGGATGCTCCCACAGCAAGCTACGAAATCTATTGGGCCGCAACGAATATCAGTCATTGGAAGAAAGAAATGTCCAACAGCACGACCTTGCAAACAGCAATAAAACACAAATCGTGTCATCTAAAACAGAAGAAGCGAACAGTGTGTTTAAGCTGCCTGGATTCCTGAAAGGCGAGGAGAAATCTGCAGCCCTCGCGCCAGATCCCTTCTTAGATGACGTAGACACGGCTGCGATCGAAGATGAAACGACAACATATCGAGCGAAAGTTGATGAACGCATCGCTCGTCAAGCTGCAGAAGTCAGAGAGAGTCTCTCCGATATTGAAGAGCAAGCTCGTCAGCTTTACGAAAAGAGCAAAGACAGCGCGGACGATACGTTTGAAGCATTTGCCAATGCCACATCGGCCGCAACTTCAACCGCTCAAGATGCTGCTATCGCAACAAAAGACAAACTAGACGCCGTGGTAGGTGATCAAGCCATCAGCTTTGCTGAATTATTTGGTCAGCGACCTGAAACCTCACCAGCCGAAACGGCCAGTGCATTTATAACAAACACGGCTGCGAGTCCATCTTTCTCTCGCGACACTCCCGAAGTGGAAATGAGCGAATTCGACAAACTGCTTCATGACCACCAACGGCATACCAATACTCAAGTTCCAGAAATAACAACCGGATCAAATACCGTTCAGAACAGCGATATCTTTGCGGAACTGGACCAGTCCAACGCAAAGCAGCCGCACACAGGCAATCTTTTTGGAAGTGATTTTTTCAGCCACAATCAGTCTTCTCCGGCTGATTCGGATACTCACCTAACAACTGACAACCAAAACACAAAATCAATGTCAGACATCTGGGCACAAGTTGACGGCAACAATCAAGACACCAAATTGAATTCAACCAACGACACGTTGGCCGCCGTGGCTTCTCCGACACAACCAGCACCCGTGTTTGAATCTTTCGAACAAGACTTTCAGCAGGCTGCAGATCGTCACGGATTTTCAAACAGCAGCACATGGGAAAACGTAGCCACTGCAACAGACCAAGACGTAACAATTCTTCCTCCACCCGTCGAACTGCAGCATGCTGCTAACGTACGATTGATGGTTGATGAAAACCATCCTGCAATGAACATCAGTGATACTCGTCACGATGAGCTCACCTCTGTACCAGAATCGTCTCCCTTTGTTTTGGGTTCGCAAAGCCAAGTCGTCGATTCGACACAATCAACGAGCCAAGGAATGGGGCTGATCATTCCCGCGTCAGAATCATCAGATGACTCGCAGTTCTTAAGCTTCAACGAACAGCCTGCCAGAATCCACCCAGTCTCCTCGACACAGCCCAAGTCACTGCAAATTCCGGCCGCAGCAGATCGCCTAGAAGACGACATCAACTTGTTTGACGAAGCCATCACGAGCCCAGCCGTTCAAATGCCGGAAATCGCGAGGGGGTGGACCCCCAGAACATGGTTCCTCATCATTGGATGTGTTCTGATTGCCGGACTTCTTTTCTTGCCTGAACGGAAAAAACGCTAAAACCAGACCAACCGATGGCAACCCATAGGTCCCCACGCAGATCGCCGCTCAAGAAATCGCTCAAGCGGCAAATCACAACGTAGGCTTCTAATTCTTGGCCCAGCGTCTTTTTAAGCCAAGATAAATACGACAAAGTACTTTCTTGTCGACAGACGAATCCCATGTTGAATGCCGGACCCTCGGAGTAAACTATGTCCACCGACCCCTTCAGTCGCCCATCGATGCAGGATCTTCGCGAAGTTCTTGAAAGCCTCGACCAACCTGACGTAAAAAATTTAAGGATGAGCGAACGCCTTGAACTTTCTGTGCCCGCTGAAATCAAAACAGCTCGAGGCAATACCATTGCCGCCATGACACGAGAAATCAGCCGCACTGGCATTGGCCTGTTTCACAAAGGTTCTGTCACTCCTGGCGCTGCAACCATCCGTATGACCAGCGAAACACGGGAATTTGAATACCAAGTCTTGCTAGAATGGTGCCACCCGTGTGACAACGGCATGTTTATGAGTGGCGGCCGATTTGTGACGTCAGACGCCGACAAAATGTGATCCTTCACGGGGCCCAATGATGGCAACCCGTAAATTTCATGAACAAATCGTGGATCTGTAGCGACGATTCAGGTTGTAAGCTTGGTCCATTTCAGACCGTTTAATCCACGATTGACACTGCTGCGTTTCCAACGACTTCTGACGCTCACAGCATGCAAGCAACAAAAAACTGCTTGACTTCACAGTAACAGCGATATTCGGTCTGACGAAAATAATCTCAGAATTGCGATAGTTGAAAGGTGCAAATTCACCCACTCAACTCGCTCCGTCCATCTCGCATGGTTTCTGATGCCTACAAACGGTACTCCGCAAAAGCGCTGCTTGTCAGCCTGCTTGCGTTGCCTGTTTTGTACGCCCTCGGTGATCAAATTTCCTCAAACAACAATGTGGAAACATGGTTGCCGGGAAACAGCCCCGTTCGAGCTCGCTACGACGAATTCGCGAGAACATTCGGTTCCGACGAATCTGTCATCATTGCATTCCAGGCCCCTTTTCCAGAGCAGGAATTGCTGGATGCCTTGTCCGCCCGAATTGATGGTCTGCCAACCATCAGCATGTGCTGGAACCAAGCGGACCTGATCCGCAAAATGACAGACAATCAAGTCGCCCCCGAAACAGCTCAAAATCGCTTAGTGCACCTGTTGTCTTCAGAAGAAGACAGCTTAAAAACTCTGTTAATTTCAATCAATGAAACAGGGCTCGAAGACCGCCAAGCAACCGTCAAGCAAATAGAAGATCAGCTTGCTTACTGCGATCTGTCGCACGCATACATCACTGGCAGTCCCATCATTGCGACTCGCCTTGATGAACTTGGGTCACAAAAAAAGGCGACGACGCTGTTTTCGCTGAACCTGTTGATTTGCTTTGTCCTGCTAAATTTCAGTGTGGGGTGTTGGCGAGTATCCGGAGCCTTAATGCTGTGCAACCTACTGTGCATTTCAGCCACTCAGGCCACCATGTACCTCCTTGGCTTCCAAATGAATTTCATTATGTCGTCACTTCCCGTGATGGTGATGGTCTTCACAACAGCCGCTGCGATTCACTTTATCGGTCATTACCAGTCAGAATATCCTCACCCAAATGCCATCGCAAAATCACTCAAAGATGTAATCCGTCCCAGTGCCTTTGCAACCATCACCACTGTTGTGGGATTGGTCAGCCTTGCTGCTTCTGATGTTGGCCCCATCCCGATGTTTGGCATCGCTGCAGCGATCGGCACTGTCTACAGCTTTGTCATTGGCATCTTTCTGACTCCAGCGGTACTCGTTCATCTTAATTACCAACCCAAAAAACAGGGAGCATCCACTCATAGCCTTCAGTCGATTGCCATGTCTGTGGTAAATCGACCATGGAGAGTGCTTGTCCCTGGGCTTGGAGTTACAGCGATTTGTGCTGTTGGCATCTTAAGCCTTCGCTCTCTGATTAGCCCACTGGACTTCCTACCGAATAACGACCAAGTTCTTCAAGACGCACTGTTGATTCAAAATGAACTCAGCAGTCCGACTTCCATTGAATGTACGGTCGACTTCGGCAACGAAAGTAGTTCGTTCATCGAACGGTTACAACAGGTCCGCAAAATCCAGAACCAATTGGTGCAGGTTGACAATGTCAGCCACGCCTTTTCATTAGCCGATTTTTTCCCTGACGTTCTCTCAGAAGACAATTTCTCTTTGAAGAATTTGGCTTCTGGTAGCGGCGATGTCAGCGGACTGATGGCGGATGGAAGTCGTCTTTGGAGAATCTCGCTACGACTTCATCAAGACGCCCCATCGCTTGTCACAAACACCATGGAAGAACTCTCTGGCTACTCAGCCGACCTTCCCGTGACATTCACTGGCTTGGCTCCCCTGCTCACGGTTGCTCAAAATCAAATTTTCGATGGCTTTTGGAAAAGCTTCGCGTCCGCGTTCGTCATCATCACAGTGATCATGATTTTCGCGCTGCGTTCCATATCGTGTGGCCTTGTCGCCATGATTCCCAATCTCACACCCATCCTGTTAGTGTTTGGAATCCTTGGTTGGTGCGATTACCCCATTGACATTGGCATCATGATGACAGCGAGCATTGCCCTTGGCCTCGCTGTTGATGGTACGTTTCATTTCTTGTTTAGTTACAGAGACTGTCGTCAGTCAACCGGATGTCGCTACAGAGCTGTTCGGCAAGCCCTGCTACATACAGGCAAACCCATTATCTCTTCAGCCGTCATCTGTGGGTGCGGCCTGCTGGCCCTAGCGTTATCGCCCTTCAAGCCAACGATGAGATTCGGAGTACTCATGTTCTGTTTGCTGAATGCAGCGTTGATTGGTGACTTGCTGTTACTGCCGGCATTCCTTGCCATTGGATCGCGACGAATCAAAAAACGGGCTCGAAAACAGAAAGTTCCGTTCGAAGAAAAACGCATTGCCGCCTAATCCGATTTCGGCCATGCTTTCTCGCAAACCCAAGCCGTTGGTTCCATGAAGACTCTCACTCAAGAACTCTGGAAGAATGTCCCTGAGCGGCGAGGCATCGTGTCGATTCACGATGAAATCGAAGAATTCGTGGCTCAAAGCCAAGTGCAAGATGGCCTTTGTCTTGTGAATGCAATGCACATTACAGCATCCGTATTCATCAACGACAACGAAAGTGGTCTGCACTCCGACTACGATCGCTGGCTCGAAGAACTCGCCCCATTCGATGCATCCCCTGAACGCTATCACCATAATCGCACAGGGGAAGACAACGCAGACGCTCATCACAAACGGCAGATCATGGGCCGAGAAGTCGTCGTGGCCATCACCAACGGAAAGCTGCACCTTGGACCGTGGGAACACATCTTCTACTATGAATTCGATGGCCGACGGCGCAAACGAATTTTAGTAAAAATCATCGGGCAATAGCGGAACAATTCTCACTCGATCGACGACCGATGTGACGCTGATTTCCACGATTCACATAGCAAACCGCCTGCTGCTCGCTGATCAAAGCTCGTTACCAGCAGCGTATTCGACCGTGACTTCTGCGCTGAACATCATTTCAGGATCATCACGTTCTTGCAACGACCGAACCAATGCTGCAATGGTTCGTTGCGGTGTCTGTGTTACTTTTTCACGCCCAGCCACTTTCACCGTCACTGGCCGATCTAAATCGACAAACTGATCATTCAACAAAAGAGTCAGCTGCTTGACAGAGCTGCTGACGATTTCAAACGAATTTCGGTTTCGAGTCGCAACAACCGTGTCTCCTGCTTTGACAGGTTCTGATGTTCGCAACCAGTAAGCTTGCGAATGAGTCACATCATCCTGTCGCCATACAACACGATCCGGATACTGACGACGTTGATATTTTGCCATCCACGGGACAGCCACCGCATCTCTTCGCTGCATCCAATGTCCCATTCCAGGATAAATCGATACAGAATGGATGTATCCTTTCGGGTCTTTTTTTCGTAATTCTGCGAGCCGCTTGCCTTTTTTCTCTGCCTGCTGATTACGTTTGTAGGCGGCATCATTTGCCCCCATAAAGATCGCAAAGGGCAGATTTCGTAGCCCATCTAACTTCGATTCGTTGGGATGCCCAGCCATCATCGAAGCGGCTGCAAAACGGTCGGCAATGCGAGGAGCCACTTGGTAAACTCCATCGCCACCAGCCGAATAACCCATCAAATACACTTTGTTGGGATTTACACCTTCAAACACAACCATATTGGCAATCAGCCTCCCAAAAAACTCATCAATATGAGCTTGATGCCAGAGGTTGTATTTGTTCGTTGGAGCCCGAGGAACCAAGTACACGCCTTCCGCTGGCTGATAAAGTCGCTTTTGGTTTTCGTATTGCCGATCATTCACTGCCGCCGCAGTGCCGCCTCCGCCATGCATCGAAATATACAAGCTGCGGCCATCTCGAGGAGGCTTACCAAACACCTTGAACCAAAAAGGCATTTCCAAGCCATCTAAAACAATCTTGCCGGCTTGATGCTCTGCCTTTCGAATGGACTGCAGTTTCGATTTCCGAGCTGCCCATAACGCGGACGTGGCCTTTTGGCACTCTCGCTTCGTTAAAGCAGACTTCGCCCAAGGCTGTTCTTGCAGATCGGTCATCGATGCTGCATCCAGTGAATTTTCAGCCAGCCATGCAGTGAGCTGATCAACCTGCGATTCGTTGGCCAAGACAACAACTGGTAGAGGAAAGCAGACAAGAAAAATCAGTAGTCGCAACGTCATAGCAGCCCCAAATTTTGTGATGAAAATTCACCAAAGAACCAAACGAAAAAGCAATGTCATCAATCAACCACGCACCAATGCTGCCCGAGTCAGATCACTCTGATTGAGCAACAGACGTTGCTTCATCATCTGCCTGTTTTTCTTCTTGAGACTGTTCCACATCAGCAACGCTCAACCCTGATTTCACAAAAAAGATCATGCCAATACAGGTCACCGGAATCCACTGCACCATATGGTAATAGATGGATGCCGCAAAAACAGTTTCTTGGTTGTCGACAAAGAGTTTCAACACCAACAAAAAGCAAAGCTGAATCACACCGAAGTACCCCGGAGACGACGGAACCGTCACACCAAACGCAGTCACTCCCATTACGATTGCCGATACGACTGGCGACGTTGAAATACCAAAAGCAACCAAACTGAAATGAATCAAAGCAGCATTCAGCAACCATTGCAAAAGAGAAGTCACGAGGATGCCAGTCAACAAACGACCACTTTTTAGTGATGACAATCCATCTGCCCCCACATGCAAGATGGAACCCACCTTTTCAGTCAGCGCCTTCGGAATAAATGGAAACCATCCCAGCACTCGATCAACGACAGACACCACCCACTTTGTTTTGATCAAAAAGAATGCTGCTCCCACCAACCCGAAACAAACCAACCCGGTAAACAGAATCACGGCCCATTCCACTTTGGGATCTAAACCTTCAATGTCTGCCAGCCAGACTCCAACAACAAGAAAAAATAAAATCGCAATGATGTCAAAGACACGCTCCAGCACAATGCTGGACAACACAGCAGTTCTTGGAAGCTGAGTCTGTTTGGAAAACACGTAAACTCGAACGAACTCTCCAAGGTGAGCCGGTAAGACATTGTTGAATGCAAATCCAATCACCGTTGACGGCATGAGTTCTCGCACAGGCCGAAACTGCCCTAGAGGACTCAACAGGTATTTCCACCGGACAACTTTCAGCCAGTAAAAAACAGCTAAGCACGCCCACATCAATGGCAAAGTTCGGTAGTCGGCCTTTCCAAATGCGGACGCAATTTCCTGAAAAACTTGGCGAGCCGGTTTTGGTCCATCTGGCCCAACCAACATCTGCTGAAATGCCCACCATAAACAGGCAACGGTTACCAGAATGCCTAGTAACAGCTTGGTGATTTTTGAATTCAAACATCGGTGAATCAAAGCAGCCACAAACGAAACCCTAAAACAAATGACACCAAACAAAAAAAGGGCACCGGTATGAAACCGGTGCCGCGAGGAGATTTTGAGATTGTGCAGGAACAGAAGACAGAAGGGAAGCTAAAACTAAGCCAAGGATGGCTCATTCATCGAACATAGGATGGGAGGATGGGCGAGTTCGATTTCCCCTGCACAAAGCACGCTGGAATGTTCACACAGCCAAGCTTGAACACCACTAATTACGTTGGTCGAACGCGGCAACTGCTGAATCTTGCTGTGCCGTACTTCGAGGCGGCTGTTGTCGTTCAGCCACAACGGACCGTGTTGTCGTCCAACCGCGGGAAGCGATTGGTCGGTGAGCTCGAGTGCGTTGCTGATAGTTCGGTCGTTGAGCCTCGTGACGAGTATCGTTGAAATCACCGAAGCCACCATCCGATGGAAATGGATTTCGTTCAGGCTGACTCAGACGCGATGAAGCAGGAGGCAACTCTCTTTCCAAAGCTGACCCTCGGAAAGGTCGATCCGGTGTATTGCGGTCGTTACGACTGTCAGCTGATTCTCGACGATCATCCCTAAAAGCAGAATCTGGTTCTGGGCCACGAGCAGATCGCACATCGTCATCTTCTTCTGGCAAGAAGGCAACACTGCTTCCACCAAACCCGTAGCCACCATAAGCCAAGGTGCTTGCACCACCGCCATATGCCAAAGCAGATCCAATCGGCACAGTTCGATAGGCTGTCACAGGGCGACGAACCTGAACTGTTCGAGTCTTCATGCGAACTTTCTGAACGGCAACTCGTTGCTTGGTGACTTTAGCAACCATCTGAGTTTCCTGAACGGCCACCTTCCGAGTGCTTCGTACGGCAACTTGACGAGTGTAAGGCACGTTGCAAGCGACAACATTGGGGACGTACTGACGTGACGTTCGATAGTTTGGAGTAAACGCACTTCGGAATGAATATCCGGTTCGGTTAAGCCACCCCATCATGCCTGGTCGAGAATCAACCTGGCACGGTGCACACTTCGCCACAGGCTGATAGTTGGTGACCCAACGCCCCATGTCTCGTGTCACGGTACGATTTTGAGTCACTGTTTGATACGAAACAGTCGGCACTTCAACTTCACGAGTGCGAGTCACTGGAGTGTAGGTTGTGACGTCTCGACTTTCGTAGTCGGTGTAGTATTCCGGCACTTCTACCTTTTGTGTTTCTGTCTTGTAAGTCGTCACTGGCACAGTTTGGTAGGCAGCTGAATAAACCGGCTGGATTGGAACGCACTGGCTGACTGCCTGAACAGGAGCACAATGGCTGACCGATTGGACGGGAGCACAGCTGCTGGCTGCGGTAATTGGCCGAGCAAAGGAAGCCGATGAATTGCATGAGCAACTATTGGAACCAAAGAGCTGGGCCGATGCCAATGTGCTGGTCGCCATAATGACCATCACTGAGGCCGCACGAATCACTTGTCGAGACATGTTTTTCTTCCCTGAGAGGAACCTGCAAGAGATACAAAGTCGGCGATTCCGCTTATTGCAATCCGTTGCAAAGATCACGATTTCATCACCCCTGTCATAGAGCAAATCATCGCAAAGAGAGTCTAAAATTAGATAGAGAGGAGACTGGTTCGCTCGCCATCAGCCAACATCATGAAATCATGATGCCAACATCGCCGGCTGAGAAGCCGAAGTTCTGGCAAAGCTGTTTTGAGAATAGCGTTCGCCAAATGTCGAACACCCATTATTTTTTAAATTCACTCAAACTGTTCAAGCATGCTTCCTGCATTCGCTCAAACAGTTCTGCTCGTTTCACCAGCTCAACAATGAAATATTGAAAACGGTGACCAGCAGAAACGGATTTACTCAAAAGATGCGAAATGGGTCAAGACCGGTTAAAGTCGGAATGCCTGCAGATTTCGCTGACAGCCAATTTTCGCCTCACAAATTCTGCAAACAGAAGCAAGTGTCGGCAAATATTGCCGACCAGCCCCTCGAGCGAGTGTTTTCACTGACGACTCGCCCCTCGACGGCAAACGGAGACTTTTCAATTTTTCGACCAAATCACCAGTTGCCCCAGCCATCCTGACGACTGGCTGGGCAGCAAACCCAAAGCCATCAGTGCTGAGTATTAAAGATGCGGTCCCCAGCATCTCCTAAACCAGGCACGATGTAGTCCTGCTGATTGAGCTGCCGATCAATCACACAAGTAAACAAGTCCACGTCAGGATGTTGATCCTGAACCGCTTGAATTCCTTCTGGAGCAGCAATCACAGAAAGCATCCGAATTTCGTCGACTTGGCACTCTTTCAGAATATCAATCGCCATGTTGGCTGACCCGCCAGTCGCCAACATGGGATCAACAATGAAAGCCAGTGCAGCTGGTTCGTTTCGATGAATCTTGTCGTAATACCGAACTGGCATTGATGTTTGTTCGTCTCGGAACATACCCAAGTGCCACACAGCCGCAGAAGGGATCATCTGAAGCACAGGATCTACCATTCCCAATCCCGCTCGTAAGATGGGAACAATGGCAAGAGAAGATTGCAGCTGCGTCGTCGAAATTGTTTCCAGTGGAGTCACCACATCAACGGGCTGAACGGGCAGTTTGCGAGCCGCTTCAACAAACAGCAGCGACGTTAAAACCTGAATTCGCTGGCGAAATTCGGCGCTATCAGAATCCACCGAACGCAACCGTCCAAGGTGGTGAGTGGCAAGTGGATGATCCAGTTCAGTAACAACAGACATAAGGAAACCGTGAGAGATGAAAAATTTTCAAGAAGGATTTCGTAAAGACTTTTGCCTGACAGAGTTCAACCGTCAAGCCTCTGGCCAACTTCAAAGTCATGTTTCATGATGACAGGCGTGCCAAATGGAATTGAAACACACACTTTTCGATACGTAATTCGAAAGAACAAAACACATCAAGCAAAACAAATGAATCTGTGTTTCACAGTCCCGACAGGCGTTATACTGTTGCTTTAACCAAACGGTATTCCCAACGTGTCCTGATTGCCTTCCTTGATGAGCCAACAGAATCAAAATTCCGACTCAACAAGCGATGGCTTTTTATATAAAGGACCAGCGGGATGGTTCACACTGCAAGTCCCCGCTCAAATGCGACTTGAACAGAACGAAGCTTTCATTGAAATGAAGGCTGCCAATACGGATCAGTCAGACGCTGTCAACTGGTCGATGACACTTTACAGCGCTTGGATCGAAGATCAAACACCTCATCATCAAACAGACCCGTTCGACCCCGCAACATTGTTTCCGATCGTGTCACAGATTCAGCCAGCAACTCCGTTAGACTTAGTCAGCCAATCCCAAGCATGGCAAGGCACATCCATCCAAGTTGCTCAAGGAACATGGTGGAGCAGCCTCTTCCGCCGTCGCAAAACATACTCGTGGCAACTTTGGGTCATCAAACACGAATCAATTATTGTGGTTGCCAGCCTGCAGTCGAAAGCCAGTTGCCAACTTCCCGATGAAGTCGTGGAAAGTTGCCAGCTGATGCTGAATTCAGTGAAATTTAACGAACGCCTTGCCAAGCCTCCCGAACTGTTTCGGCGAGAAGTCTTGCAACTGTCGAAGAAGTACTTTCCTCTTCTGGAATCGAAAGCTGTCGGCAGTTTCAGTATTCAGGTGGCCGAATCAGAGATCAATTTGGCCAACTTCTATCGGTCGTATCTCATCGCCCCTGATTCAATTCAGCGCATTGTCTTGCCCGGAATTACGGCGATGGTCAGAATTCAAGAATGGGGCCCAGACCAACTTCTCCCGCCACTTGAAGAAGTTGCCCAACGCATTATGCCCATGCTGTCCCCAGAGACAGACCAAGCCCAGCATTCACCCACAAGTCAACTGACAGAACGTGTACAAATGCCATGGGTCGGCGGGCTGAATATCATGTTTGTGGTGGATGATGACGACACCTACCGTTTTGTCCATGAAGAAATGCTGCTTCGATGGGGGATGAATTCAGAACAGCTCATGCAAGTCGCATTAAATAATTTGGAAGACTACGCCGACAACAATCCACTCGAAGTAAAACTGGTGGGCGATGAATCAGATGCCAAGATTCTGATGCCAACACAGCCCAACACGTACAACAGTGTGCGTTTGCTAGGCGATCAACTCAGCAGTCGCCTGCGAGACCTGCTTGGCCCAGAACTGATCGTGGGAATCCCCAATCGAGACTTCTTTGTCGCCGTATCCTTGAAAGACGATGCCTTGATTCAGCAAGTTCAAGAACGAGTGACTCACGACTTTCATTCGATGAGCCATCCTCTTACCAGTCGCCTGCTGGTAATTTCTGCCGACGGAGTCAGTGAATACTGTGTCGACTGACTCTTCAACACGAAACCATGTGCTGAAAGATCGAACGTCTTTGACAGTCGCATTCTGTGGCGGAGGTTCCGGTGGACACCTGATTCCAGCCATCACACTGGCACAAACATGGGTTCACGAAAATCCAAACATCCGATTTCGGTTTCTGTTTCTGTGTAGTGGTCGAACAATCGACCAAACGATCCTAAGCAACACAGAACTGTTGAACTGTGATGTGCAAGTCGTCGCTCAAACGGTGACAACTTCGGCTCATAAGTTCAAACTTCTGAACGGCCTTCGCAAAGACTTCATGACGTGTTTGAAAACTCTCAAGCAAGAACGACCTCACGTTGTTCTTGGAATGGGAGGATTCGCTTCGGTTGCTCCTGTATTAGCCGCAAAACGGCTGAATCAATCGCCAGTCCTGTTGGAATGGAACGCCATCCCCGGCAAAGCAAATCGCTGGCTGAGTCGACTTTCCACAGCCGTATGGACGGGGTGGCCACTGCATCACCGTTCAGCAAGTTCTCTCAAGGCGACCAGCTTTCCGTTTGGCATTCCTGTTCACCAAACAACCGCTCAGCCAACTCAAGCAAATGCTTCTGGCAATCACGCTTCACGAACCTTGATCATTGCTGGAGGCAGTCTCGGAGCAAACCGGCTTAACAATTTGGCCTGTGACGCTCTTGCTCAAAACCGGCACCTGCTACAAGACTGGAACATCAAGCACCAAACCGGATCAAACTGGCAACCATCGGCAGTTCAGCAAAAAGACTGCGCAGGACTGAATTGGAATCGCCGCCCATTCATCCCTCATCTTGCCAAACAATTCAGCACTGCGGACGTGATCATCAGTCGCGCGGGAGCCGTCACTCTGGCTGAAATCGCACATGCTCAAGTGGCTTCCATCTTGATCCCACTCTCCACAGCCGCCGATCAACATCAAGCGGCGAACGCAAAGCTGTTCGATGAAACGCAAGCCGCCTTTGTTGTCGATGAAGTTCACAGTTCGGCACCGGTCTCACTTGCAGAATGCCTGAAGCAATTGATCTGCGATCAATCAACACGTCAGCAACTGCAACAACACTGCACCAAACTTCACGACCATCTGATCTTGCAAAACGCGTCTGAAATTCTTGCCAATTTGCTGATTCACACTGCGCCCGAATCACATCGATAAAACGTGCGCGAACCGACTTTGTTCAATCAAGCCAACTGAAATCACAGCGCAGAAAAAAAGCGTCTTCTGCCACAGAAGACGCTTCGTGAAATTCAGAAATTTCAGAAATTTCACTCAGTGGCATCTAGTCACCGAATTCGATCTTCTGATTTGTCATCAATTCATTTTGCGGCACAGTCTTAAACGGCTGCCAAAGCAGCTTCGTAATTCGGATGCTCTGTAATTTCAGAAACATATTCAACATGCTTGAGTTGGCCATCGCCATCAACCACAAAGATGGCTCGAGTCAAACAGCGATCCAAAGGGCCACCTTTAATCAACACGCCGTAGTCTTCGCCGAACTTGGTGCATTGATGAGCACTCAATGTCGCCACGTTTTCAACACCTTCGGCTCCACACCATCGTTTTTGCCCGAAAGGAAGGTCCATGCTGACAACTAAGACTTCAACGTCTGAGCGTTTGGCAGCTTCATCGTTGAATCGTTTGGTTTCTTCGTGACATACTCCTGTATCCAAAGATGGCACAGTGGCAATGATGCGAGTCTTGCCAGCCGTGCACGCCAAGGTGGCTTCTTCCAACCCGGTTGTTTGCAGAGAATAATCGGGCGCCGCAGAACCAGCCGCCAAAACGGCGCCAGCCAGATCAACGGGGTTACCTTTAAGAGTCACTGCGCCAGTGCGAATTTCAGTCATTGTGTCAGATCCAGAAATTGTATAGGAAATTTGATTGTTGCAGAGCACAGCTTCGGTGTGAACAGAAGCTGATGTTTCCGTGTGATACGAAGGTCCACGCAGTTGGCAACCACGGATATTGAACTAAAATCAAAATCCTTTCATTCCCCGTGTTTCTTCCGTCCATTGGAATTCCGGACAATGAGTTCTGAATCGTTCATGACCGCTGATCAGTTCACTGCAAATCGCCACCAGCTGCCTGATGGAGGCCGTTGGCACGAACTGCACGATGGTCGCCCTGTTATGCTGGAATCACCTGATGATTCTCATGGAACAGCCGTGCTCAACATCGCAAAAGCGTTGGCGAGGTGGTTCCAAAACAATGTCCAACAACAAGTGGGCTACGCTTGTGCAGATCTCGGATTAAAAGTTAGCAACAACACCGTGTTTTTTCCAGCACTGTGCTACTTCGACCAAGGAAATCAGTTCCAAGAATCTGACAACCTCGTCGCCCAATCTTGCCCTCGCCTAGTCATCGATGTCGCATCCAGCGTGGACCGACGCCGTGAAATGAGACTTCGGACGTTGGCGTACCAAAAGATGGGAATTGAAATGATTTGGGTGCCCGATCCAATGAAAAAGGAGGTCTTAATTTTGCCTCAAAGTGGCCCCACGTTGTGTCTTGGAGAACGCCAGTCAATCCAAGGGGGCGATATCCTGTCCGACTTCGAAATGACAGTGCCAAGCGTTTTTGCTCAACCCGAATGGTGGAAGTAGATGATTCCTGTTGCCAAGCAATCGCGAGACAGGAACCGATCACACCAGCGCACAATCCTGTGACCG
>CAYTUE010000012.1:30585-33854 GCA_964441085.1 uncultured Planctomycetaceae bacterium | reverse complement strand
TGTGACCGTTCGCTCAGGCCGAAAACGCGAACCGAACTTCGAAGAGACAAGAAGCAGAAAACAGCGAGTCTGCAGAAAACGGCAATTGGTGGAATCAATCCTTCAATCCAAATCTCACGATACACCACAGGGCTTGAAACCCATCCTTCCAACCAATGTGTTTTCCATCGGCATAAGTTCGGCCAGAATAGCTGACTGAAATTTCGTAAATGCGATGTTTGCGACGAGCCAACCGAGCCGTAATTTCAGGTTCAAATCCAAAACGGTTTTGCTTCAACACACCCACAAGTTCGCTGATCACGTCCTTGCGAAAAACCTTGTAGCAGGTTTCCATGTCTGTCAGGTTCAGATTGGTAAAACAGTTCGACATCACAGTCAAAAACTTGTTTCCCAAATAGTGCCAGTAGTATAGAACGCGATGAGCCTGATCACCCAAAAAACGGCTTCCGTAAACGACGTCTGCCTTCTGTTGAATAATGGGTTTGATCAATTTGGGATATTCAGCCGGGTCGTATTCTAAATCAGCATCCTGAATGACCACGATGTCACCAGATACATTTTCGAACCCGGTTCTTAAAGCCGCTCCTTTGCCCATGTTTTGAGCATGCTGAAAGATTCTCACCTGATTAAAATCATCGTCTTTCGAATCGGCTTCAAGCTTTTGCAACAGCTTCCATGATTCGTCTTTGCTGCAATCATCGATCAAAATGAGCTCTTTACGAATTGGCACACTGCGAACTCGTTCAATCAAATCCATCAGCGTTCGCTGTTCGTTGTAAACAGGAATCACAACCGACAAACGAATGTCATCCGGAATCACATAAAAGCCCAGCTGCTGACAGGCGGATTCACCGATCCGATCAACCAGCATCTGATACCATTCTGCCGACCATGGACGAAGCGAAGAATTTTTAGGTTCTAAAGTCATGTTCACTTACTGAGAAGATTTCTCGGAGAGCTGTTCCTGCACAGACGTGCGAATTTTCTGTGCCACTTTACTGATTGAAGCTGCGTTACTGATTGAAGCTGTATTAGATGAAATGGGATCGGCCGAAAGCAAGTTTTTACTCTGCGGTGAATGCCCCCAAATCGCCACGCTTCCCAATCGAACATCGCGGCCACCCACTGATTCTGGACTTGTGCGTAAAATGCCTACGCCTTGAATCCCTGTTTCCGCCAGACTTTTTTCGATAGCTCGGTCTAGGATTGCCGAATTTCCGGTCACAAAGTGCTCCCAGCGGAACACCCCCGTCGCTCCCAAGCGATTCGCAACCTCTAAACTCAGGCGTCCCATGGTCCAGCGAGCATTCAAATCATTGCAAAATCTTAGAAAAAGCTGCCCGTTGGAAGCCACATAGACAAAAAAATCCAGCCCAACGGGGCCCCAGTAGCCTGCTTGCTGAAGATCCAGACAAATCTGCCGCCCATGCTCCGTCAGCAACGAAATCACATCGTAACTGGCTTCCACTGTATTCAGCTGCAAAGGCTGAAACGAGCCTCGATATCTGCCCGCGTCATCATTCAGCAGCCCCGTGCGACCAACCACTTCCACGGCCGCATCTGCGTTAGGTAAAATGTCGAAGTGCAAACTGCCTTCGTGCTGGACACTCACCCAAGGTTCAACACAAACAGCATCACCTCGCCGAAAATTGCCTTGCAGCCAACCGGTCTGCTGACTGTTAAAATCGACTCCAGTCCCGATCAAACGATTCCGCCCCGCATGACTGAATTCTGGCTTGGCAACCCATTTCATCCCGCCTTGTTTTTGAAACTGCTGAATGACTTGGCTGACTTCACTCAGCGAAGTGCAGCGATACGAAAACTGATGCCGATCTCCATTGTTGAGATCAATGGCTTTGTCAAACAAATTCAAAAACGAACGACGATTCACCAATCGCACGGCAGAAAGATCGGGAGCGTTACAAAAGATCGATGAATTCTGACGGGCCAACTCAAAGGCCGAATCACTCCATCCCCACGGTTGCAGATTCCAAGCATCATTTGCAGCCTCATCGACCACCGTCACACACCTGCCAACACAGAATTCTGGCATCCCTGCTGGCAATTCGGGAACAACACAAATGGAATTCCGATCACCCGCCCAAGCCATAAGTGGAGCCAATTGAGACATCGCAATCGTGGCCGCCGATGTGACCTTCTTGGAAGCTGAATTGAGCTCATCTTCAAATGCCAAATTGGGATAAAACAACTTCACAGTGCGCCGACACTTCCTGAAATTTTTTACTCAGTCAACAACTGCCAAGCCCTGTTCGGGATTGCATACATGAATTTTCAAGCTAGTTTGGTGATCAACTGGCAAACCAACGTCAGCAATCTGAACTGTTCCCGAAGGCCACACCATCGTCTTACCCCATTGTACTCAAACAAAGGAGACTTCGTGATGATAGCAGAAAATTATTGCCACTCGGGACGAATTGGCCCACTGGGAATTCCACTGATGCTGGTCGGCGGCACGATCACAGCCGTTGTATTGGGAATGATCTACGCCTACGGTCTGGCATGGATTCCTTTGATTTATGCGGCTTTCCTACTGACTGCTGGACTGGGAGCAGGCATTGGATTCGCCGTCGGAATATGTGGCAAATGGGGAAAAGTAAGAAGCCCAATGATGATCGGCTTCTTTGGATTGCTGGCGGGAGTGATCGGACTGACAGCGGGATGGAGCTTCGACATGATGGCAAAATTTCCAGAAGTGATTAACGGCCCTTTATTGACCCCCACAGCTTTGCAGGCATGGATTGAATACAGTTACGCTGAAGGAACTTGGGGAATCGGTAGAGCAGGAAATGCGGTGACTGGCAACTTTCTGGCTGCGATCTGGATGATTGAAGCGGTGGTCATTTTGGGACTCTCGTTTTACGTTGCTTACATCATCACGGCGTCGACTCCGTTTTGCGAGCAATGTATGGCTTGGACCACCACGGTCGAGGGATATGCTCGATTGTTTCCTCCAGAAGACGACGACAGTGCGCTCGATCAATTGTGCGGCGGTGACGTGAATACGATTAGCCAATTCACAAAAGCGCCTCACAGTGCAGGAGCCTACTTGCGTTTGGATGTCACAGAATGCCCCGACTGCGATCAGTGCAACTGCATGTCTGTCGCCTTAGCAGAAGTGACCCAAGACAAAAACGGCGACAATCAAATCAACACCTCCGTTCTCACCGAACATCTGATGCTGGAAACCGAAGCCTTTCGCAGCTTAAAGGAACAGGTCGATCTGCTACAAATTGCAGACGACATAGACA
>CAYTUE010000012.1:26872-30485 GCA_964441085.1 uncultured Planctomycetaceae bacterium | reverse complement strand
AGATGACACCGCAGAAGATCAACTGGAGTAGAAAAACAGACACCCACACTGGAAAAGTGAGCGATACAATCACATTCCATGACGCCGGAAGAACGGCGATTCAGATTGACCAAGCATTCAGGTTTCATACATCAGTTGCTCAAGTGCGGTTGCCAAGAAAACAGAACGAGCATGACTCAACCACACCAAGATCTTTGGTCAACCAAAGGGCTTCCTTAAAACAATGTCTGCCTTGATTCAAAAGACTGCTGAAAACCTTCGAGCCGCAATCGAACGAGCTCAAAACGCTCAGGCCGCCATTCCGTGGCTGAAAAGGTTTCCACACAACTGTTGCAACTTTGCTGCGAACCTCCTGCTGATTGAACTATCAAACGCAGGAGTAGCCCCACTTCGCCGTCTGATCGCAGGCGTTCCAGAAGAAGCGGGTGATGATACCGTACCGCATGTTTGGGTTCTGGCTGATGGGATCGATGCCGACATCTCCGCAGATGCTCACCAACAACCCAGCGTGATCGTGCAACAAGCATCTGCATGGCATGAATCTCTTGAAGACGTGAAACCTTTTGTTCCAAGACTTGATGTCCCAGAGGGAATTGCTGCCACAGAAATCACTCGGCTTAAAGAACTCTACGCGAACGTGATTCCGGTTTTAGCTGAATTTCGAGAAACAGAGACGCTGCCGTAAAACGCCTCTTTGCCATCGCCAACACCTGCTCAAAGTGATCAAGCCCGGAGGCGGTGGAATTCCCGTCTGATGCTGTCGGCAATTTTTGCCAGATTCTCGTGAGGGGCTGACCTTTTGAGCCTCTGTAGAAATAAGCACTGTGAAACGGCACCCAATGTGTCGAAACAAAATTCACTTCGCCGTTTGACAAGAAGTCAGATTGAAGATCGCTCGCCGTTTGAATCGATGGTATGAGTGATGAGCACAGGTTCTACGGAAATTGTTTTCGAAACCAACCTGTTTTCCAGCAACTGCTTCCGCAGACTTTGTTCGAAATAGATACGAGTTTTCAACATGTCGACTTCAAAACCAAGTTCAACCACTCTGACAAAAGCGTCCAACGGATCAGCAGATCATGCACTGTCCAGCTTGGAAAGTGAAATTCAGCGACACTTGAACTTTACCTTGGGTCATCACGATGATGATGTGGCTCCCAGCTATCTGTATCAGGCATTGGCCATTGCCGTTCGAGACCGATTGGTTTCTAACTGGAAAAACACACGTGCTCGCATTGAACGCAGTGGGCAAAAGCAAGTTTACTACCTGTCATTAGAATTCCTGATTGGTCGGTCACTCACCAACGCAGCTTTGAATTTAGATCTTGAAAAAGACATCGTCGCTGCGCTCAACCGTTATGGAATCAGCTTAGAAGAAGCAGCCGAACTGGAATACGACGCTGGTCTTGGCAACGGCGGCTTGGGACGTTTGGCTGCCTGTTTTCTGGATAGCTGTGCCAACCTACAACTGCCCGTCACTGGATACGGAATCCGGTATGAATACGGCATGTTCAAACAAAAAATCGAACAGGGTCGCCAAGTCGAAGATCCAGACCATTGGCTGCGAAATGGAAACCCATGGGAACTGAAACGCCCTGAAGCCACTCGAACCATTCGTTTCTACGGATACTCAGAACACTATGCCAACGAACAGGGACGCCCATGTGTTCGTTGGGCAAACAGCCAAGACGTGTTGGCAATCCCGTATGACATGCCAATTCCTGGTCACGAAAACAACACCGTAAACACGCTCAGGCTCTGGAAGTCTGCGGCGACCGACGAATTCAATCTCGGAGAATTTAACGCAGGCGGCTATTCAGAAGCCGTTGCCGCCAAAAACATGGCGGAACAAATCTCAATGGTGCTTTACCCCAACGATGCCAGCGAAAACGGCAAAGAACTGCGCCTGAAACAACAGTACTTTTTAGTGTCTGCCAGCCTTCAAGATGTGCTCGCCAATTGGGTTGCCGAACACGGAGAAGACTTCAGCCACTTTAGTACGAAAAATTGCTTTCAGCTCAACGATACTCACCCGGCTTGCGCAGTGCCAGAACTCATGCGATTGTTAATGGACGAACATGGTTTGGAATGGGATGCTGCGTGGACTGTTGTCACTCAGTGCATGGCCTATACAAACCACACACTTTTACCAGAAGCCCTTGAACGCTGGTCTGTCGGACTGTTTACCAATCTGTTGCCTCGATTAATGGATATCATCTACGAAATCGATCGTCAATTCATGCTCAAGCTGTCGACACGATGGCCCGATGATCACGAAATTCGCAACCGGATGTCTTTGATTGAACGAGAAGGCGACCCTCATGTCCGCATGGCCTACCTTGCGATTGTCGGTAGCTTTTCTGTGAACGGTGTGGCGGGTCTGCATACCGAACTGTTGAAGTCAGGGTTGTTTGCTGACTTTTGCAAACTGTGGCCAGAACGATTCAACAACAAGACAAATGGAGTCACTCAGCGACGTTGGTTAAGCCATTGCAATCCCGGCCTACGAAACTTAACCAACGAAACAATTGGGCAAGAATGGGCCGATGATCTGACAAAGATTTCTGGCATTGCAGCGTACGCCGAAGACGAAGCCTTCCAAAAGAAGTGGGCGGCCGTCAAAAAAGCGAACAAGCAACAGTTAAGTCAATATGTCGAAGAGCGAACAGGAGTTTCTTTTGATACGAACGCTTTGTTTGACGTGCAGGTGAAACGAATTCATGAGTACAAGCGCCAATTGCTCAATGTGCTGCATGTGATCCACTTGTACGATCGGATCTGTCGAAACGATATCCAAGGCATGGTTCCTCGCTGTGTGCTGATCGGTGGCAAGGCGGCTCCCGGATACCACGTCGCCAAACTGATTGTAAAATTGATCAACGATGTGGCGGCGGTTGTGAATGCAGAACCCAAAGCAAAGGACTTATTGAAGCTTGTCTTTCTGCCGAATTATCGAGTTTCCGCAATGGAAGTCATTTGTCCCGCAACGGAATTGTCTGAACAAATTTCAACCGCTGGCAAAGAAGCTTCTGGCACCGGCAACATGAAGTTCATGATGAACGGAGCATTAACCATTGGCACACTGGACGGAGCAAATATTGAAATCCGAGACGCAGTCGGAGAAGACAATTTTTTCCTGTTTGGCCTGACCGCCGAAGAAGTCGGAACTGCTCGAGCCAACTATCGTCCCGATGAAATCATTTCTGCGGATCCAGATATTCAACGAGTCATGAACTTACTGGAATCTGGTCACTTTAATCAGACCGAACCAGGCATCTTTAGCATGCTGACCGGAGGCCTACGAAACCCTCACGACCAATGGCTGACAATCGCCGACTTCCGCAGCTTTATTGATGCTCAAAAACAAGTAAACGATGCTTACCGCAACCAAAAGGAATGGAATCGAATGAGCATCTTAAACACAGCCAACAGCGGCTGGTTTTCTAGCGACCGAACCATTTCACAGTACGCACAAGAAATCTGGAATGTCAACGCCGTGCCCAAAAGCGCATGACGCTGGTTGAAATGACGTCCGAACTGTTTCCGCTCGAACTGTGCCCGTTGGAAGTGACAGCTTGAGTATGCCGGCTCGGTCAATTGACCGGGCGGCAAA
>CAYTUE010000012.1:11680-26772 GCA_964441085.1 uncultured Planctomycetaceae bacterium | reverse complement strand
CGGCAAACTACCGGTCGGCAAACATCGTGCACGCGATAACAATCGTGCCCCATTCTTGGTCACGGATCGACAACACAATCCCCTCAATCAGGCTGTTCGCTGAGCCGCCTGAGACAGCTTTCGAAGCTGAGTCGCCAGTTCTGGTGTCAGCACATCCAAGGGGCAACGCCATTCCCAATTGCCGTCGGGTTCACCGGGAGTATTGGTTCGCGCTTCATTTCCCAAACCCAGCAGGTCTTGAACGGGAAAAATAACCGTATCAGCAGCTGAATTTGCAACAGCAGTGATCAGTTCAATGTGAATCGCATCCGACTGACCAGACAGCAACGGTGAAATCAATTCTTGTGAAATACCTGCTTCGACACGTCGCTGGAACCAGCCCATGATCGTTTCGTTATCATGAGTTCCCGTATAAGCGACACTGTCTTCGGGATAGCATTCGGGGCGATGGTAAGCGTCGTGTTGATGCTCGAATCCAAATTGCAAAACTCGCATTCCCGGAAATCCAACTCGAGCACGAAGCTCGTGGACTTCATCCGTGATTAAGCCCAAGTCTTCTGCAACAATGGGAGCGTTGCCAAGTGCAGCTTGAACAGCTGCAAACAGTGCATCCCCTGGTGCTGACTTCCATTGGCCAGATTTTGCATTTTCTGCATCGGCTGGAATTTCCCAATAGCTTTCGAAGCCTCGAAAATGATCCAGTCGAAGCAAATCAAATGATTCCAACGCTTGTTTCAGTCTGCGAATCCACCATGAGTAACCTGTTTCCGCATGACGTTCCCACATGTACAACGGATTGCCCCACATCTGGCCGGTTTCACTGAAGTAGTCTGGTGGTACTCCCGCAACAACGGTGGGGCGACCATCTTCATCAAGCTGATACAAATGTTGATTGGCCCAAACATCCGCACTTTCATACGCAACAAAAATCGGCATGTCGCCATAAATCCGTACACCATGTTTGTTGGCGTAGGCTTTTAGCGAGTGCCACTGCTGATAGAACAGAAATTGTTCGAAGCGTGAAAATTGCAGCGCATCAGAAAGACGAACGGCAGCAGTCTGCAATGCAGATTCCTGTCGACTTGCCAAGGATGAGTCCCAGTGACTCCAATCAAAATCAGCTTGTTCGATTGCTAACGCTTCAAATAGCACAAAGTCGTCAAGCCAATCAGCTTGAGCCTGACAGAAACCAGCGAACTGACGTTTCAGTTCCACATTGTCGTTGGCCACAAAGTTTTGAAACGCCAACTGCAGCAGTGCCTTTTTTTCTTCGCGGACTGCCGAGTAATTCACTGCAGCGACAGGAGTGTCAAAACCAGTTGCAGAAGAGGTTTGGGGCGGCAGTAAGCCAAGTTCAACCAACTTTGAGATACTGATGAACAGTGGACTGCCCGCAAATGCCGAGTAGCTGCTGTATGGAGAATTGCCGCGAGCAGCAGGGCCCATCGGAAGCAGTTGCCAGATGCTTTGGCCTGCCGATTTCAGAAAGTCAACAAAGCCAAATGCCGACTCGCCAAGGTCCCCGATTCCATGCCCACTGGGTAGGCTAAAGACGGGCATGAGAAGACCGGATGAGCGTGGAAATCGCATGGCAGTGATTCTGCAAACAACGGAAGTGGGTTCTCAGAAAATCATGTTTCCAGAGTTTTAGCTCTTCCGCTGCATTCACAGAATCGTATCAGCGTGTTTTTTTTTCTGGTTCGCCAACGACCACAAAAAGTTGTGCAGTAGAAACGATCAATCAACTGCAAACGTCAGGTCATCTGACAACGTGGTTCAGTTAAGTTGAGTGGGCAACACGCAAGTGATTCGTAATTTCGATGACACCTGGCAACATCCGTACGGCTTCTTGAGCCAACTGTTTTTGGCAATAGCTGGCCACTTCTCCGCGAATGATCAGATGACCTTCATGGATGCGGCAGCACAGATCCCTTCCGGATACTCCCGCCTCCCGAATCACTTCTTGAAACTTCGACGAAGGATGACCTTCGCTGTGTTGTTTCTTAAACCCAAATTCTTCCTTGATGGTTGCGATCAACATGGCGCTCTCTGCTAAAAAAAGAATCCTTCGGTTGCAGATATGTGAGTGTGCAAAATCCTTTTTGCTAGGCCAAATCCATTGTGTTTGGACCTGACCGTTTGCGAGACGCCAATTGTTTTTTTATTCGGCGTGCTTGCTTTCCGATGGTTGTCCTGTGCTTGCGGGGCGGCCCTGAAGTACGTGAGCCTTTGCCATGGCATCTTCGGCTTCTGGAATCTTACCGCAGCGTTGGTAAATCACAGATAACTGAGTAAATGAAAATGGATCGTTTGGTTCGATTTCAGTCACTCGAACCGCATATTTAATTGCCTCTTCAAGCCGTCCCAGTTTTTGCAGGTGAACTCCCAAAGCCATTGTGGCCTGAAGATTGTCTGCATCGATTTCGATGATCTTTTTCAACAATTCCACTGCACCTTCAAGGTCACCCGCTGCTTTCAGCTCGAGAACCTGGTTGTACATTTCATTGGGACATTGCTGCTCTGACATGGAAATCGATTTCTGGTCGGAAAAATAAGGAGAGATGTAAAGACGTCCAGCGAATTTTCAGCAAATGAAACCAGTGGCGAAAGGCTCAACTGAATCACTTTTGAATAGGAACCGAAAAACTTCATTCGTAGTTTAGACATGCGATTCTAAGACTCAATCCCATTCCTAGCAGAACCTGTGAATCGCCACCAGAACATCAGTCTGAGACACCAACCCCAGGTTTCCTTAAATCTCCCACTGATTTCGGCGTTTCACCATCGCTCAAAAACGACCCAAACCACCTAAGGGCATTTAGAAAAACACCCACAATAAATGTTTCGGCTTGGATTCGGTCAGACAGACGAATCCTTCTAGCGTTTTTTGTTTCCCACTTGGTTCATATGATTGACGTATTGATCGAGGTTAAAGACGCTTTAAACAGAGTCTTGGCTATCGGAAGACACTTTTACAATGTCTCTCCCGTCATAGACGCCTTTGGAACGTCAGTCAGCGTTCGGTTTTCGGCATCGCCTGTTGTGTCCTTTCAAATTGCAGACCACATGTCTCGAATGACCATCCTTTCCAATCCTGTTACTGAACGTCTCACTGACCGTTCGAAAAATTGCGGTACCAATATGGTTCGTCATTTGGCGACCTGCCTACTCACCCTTGTATGCGCCACCTACCCACTTTCCGCACAAGAAATTTCAATCGAAGCCGACCCCGATCGTCGCAAAATTTTGTCGATCCTAAAAGATCTGGAAGACATTACTCCGAATCGCTATTCACGACTGGCTGACGCATTTGATGCCGCGTGGGCATTATCTGTTCGCTCCGAAGATCCGATCTTAAATTTATCAACGGACCGCGAGCAAAGTCTTGACCCAGGCACCAGCAACGTAGACGCAGGAGCCCGACATCGCCTTCGCCAGATTTTCATGAAGTCGCCGCAAGCCTTTCAAAAAATCTATCAAGAGCAAACAAAGAGCGCGGCAAATGCTGCACTTGACCAAGCACTCAAGTCTGCCGACGTCAAACAACTTGAAGCCGTCGTCCAACGCTTCCAATTCACTGAAATCGCCAATCAAGGACTACAACATCTGATTCAGCTGCGAAAAAGTCGAGGCGAATATCTACAAGCCGCATTGCAACTGAGTCGGTGGATCAGCCTGAATCCCGAAGCAGATTTCAAGCAACGCATTCTGCAAATTCAATTATGGTACCAAGCGGGCTTATCACAGGATGGTCTCGATGATCTGGTCGACTTGCTTGATCGTTCATCCGGCAGCGAATCCAAAGTCCTTCAACAGGTCGCCAAAGCTCTCGAAATCAAAGCCGACTTGCCTGTCCGTCCGGTGACTCGCGAAAGTTTGAGCCAGTGGATTGACCAAAACAACAGTGGCTCATCTACCAGTGACTCATCCAATAGTGGTTCATCCAACAGTGCTTCAAACAACAGTGCTTCAAACAACAGCACGCAACATCTTCCGAATGCAACGGTTGACGTTCTTCAGCCGTTAGGAAACGCTCGACGAACTCAAACTCATCCCACACTGCAAGCCGGACAGCTTAAAACAGCATGGCAGCATTCTACGTTTTCTTGCCTTGAAGCTGTGGAATTGAACCCCGGCTTAGAACGCATCAAGCAGCAAGCTGTGCTTTCTGCATTGCAAACAAACAACACGATTGCCCCCATTGCGTCTCCCCTTGTCGTGGGAGATCGACTGATCGTTCGCAGTGCGATGAATCTTCAAGCATTCCACCTGAAGACGGGACAACCTTTATGGGAATCGTTTTTGCTGGATCGCCATATCCGCTCGACCTTAGAGCAATCCAATGATGACCGGTTTCGAACTTTCAACACTCCGTTCCGCAGAGGATTCTCCAACAGACCTTCACTGGATTCGTATTGGATTCAAACAAATACAAGCGGGCAACTGACGACCGATGGACGAACTGTATTCGCTGTTGAAGAAGTCACGTCAGAGACATTGCGAACCAACGTATCACGTCAACCTGAAAAGCCCACCCCCCCTTCGAATTACCTGCGAGCTTACGACGTAGAAACCGGACGTCTTCGAGCTCAAGCAGGAGGAACCAGTGGAATTGACGGTGAAACCAAAGCCGCCAATCCCTTAGCTGGAATGTACTTTCTAGGAGCCCCACTGGTTCTTGGAGATCGCATTTACGTCATCGCAGAAGCTGAACCGGGGATCTACTTACTGCAACTCAAAGCAGCTCCGTTGTTCGGTTCAACCGGTGAATTTCAGTTTCAGCTGGTCTTCAGTCAGTTGCTGTCGACGCCTCGTTTTCCACTCAGGGAACATCCTGTTCGAAACCAAGCGGGCATTGTTCCGTCGTATGGTCGAGGTCTGATTATTTGCAGCACATGCGATGAACACATCATCGCGATTTCTGCGGAAGATCATTCCATTCAATGGATCTACCGGTACTCCACAACGATCACACCAGCAGAAATCGGATCTCCGCGAGGCTTAATTTCAGGAGCCACTGGTTTTGCCGATTCCAACCGTTTCGATCTTCAATTTCGATGGACGGATGCTCTTCCAAGAATCATTGACGACAAGATCATTGTCACTCCTCGTGATAGCCATCAGTTACTGTGCCTTGACCTGCAAACAGGCAAAGAACTTTGGGCACGACCTCGAGGGAACGATCGAACGGTCGCCACGGTCGACCATCAAAGAGTGGTGGTGACAGGGCACAGCCGGGTTTCTGCATTTCGGTTAAGTGATGGCGAAGAACTGTGGTCCACAGAAATTCAAAATGGAAAAATTTGTGGAAGCGGATCTTCAGATGGCACGAAGCTGCAACTTCCCACGTCCGAACCCAGTATTTTAACCGTCAGATTAAGCGACGGACGGCAGCTGCTCAACCAAGCGACTGATCGAATCGTCGGCAATCTCATTGGCACGACCGATTCGCTCATCAGCCAAAGCACGACAGAAGTCCAGAGACTGGTGGCTGCGAAATCAGATCAGCTGCTGCTGCTTGCAGCTCGCCGCAAACTGCTTCAAGGAAACTTTACAGAAGCGATTGACCTGCTCAGGCAGTCAATCAAAGAATCAAACAATGATGAAGTCCGAAAGAAAAGTCAGATTCAGTTTATTGACGCAACGATCAGTGCTTCACAAGCCAATCAGTCAGCGGCCATTGATTTGATTCCCGAAGCCGAAGCAATGCTGATCGAACTTCATTCAGCCAAACACCTGCTGCCGTTCCTGTTGCCGCAGATGATGCGGATACCGCCCACTGATCTTAACTTCTTGAAATTTCAAGATTTGGAGTACGCACGTGAGCAGTGGAACAATCTGCAAATCATTAAGACTCACAACAGTCTCCAACTGCTGAGCGAACCAACAAAGCTTGTCGCTGAAGAAATATTTCAACTGCTTCAGCAAACATGGTTTCAACGCCAAGACAGCATCCACCGCGCGGCCCTTGTTGTCCGCAAAGAACGGCTGACCTTCCAGCAAATTCGGACGGCTATGGAATTGCGAGACCAACAAAAACAAAGTCAGATCAAAAAGCGGCTCAACGAATTACTGATGCAGCAGTTGAATTCAAAAATGACTTTGCCGGAAACTCAATGGTGGCTGAATGCCTGTCTGATGACCGACAACACGTCTGCTGCTGCAGAATTCATTGTGAAAGAACGACCACAATCAAACGATACCAAGAGCCACTTAACGATGAACGGCGCCTTCACTGATCTCATTGTTCGACAGCATGCTGGCAAGTCGGGTTCTGATTCAGCTGCCATGATGCTCGTCGATCACATGAAACAAAATGATCAAACGGCCTCTTTAATGGATCTTCTGCAAACCACCCAGCAACATCGCGCATGGCAAGATGCACTCATTGATAATCTCTCGGGATCTTCTCTTTTGACAGCGGGGCAGTTTTCAACCAAGGCTGTCTCCGATGCGACTCTTGATTCAGCGATCGCGGAGCAACTGAAGCTGCAACCGACTTCGCATTGGCCGGGTGTGCCAGAAGTAAGGGAATCTGATGCTCAGTCTGCCACGCGTTTATCGACAAGAGATCAAGCAGGATTGGTGAAAGAAGATCTTCCTGTGTTCGATTCGAACAACCAGTATCGTCACTGGAATTTCCTAATCGAAACCACCAAGGAATTCGGCTCACGACGCCCCGTGATGATCGCTTATGATGCTCAAGGACGGCGACGCTGGACCCACCCACTCGGAACCAAACAGCGTCAGGCTTATCGAGGGCAAAAACACCCAACTCTAAAACAATACGTGGTTGGGGCAGGGCAGCTGGTGATGCTACAACGTGAAAATGAAGTCACCATGCTGGATTGCAGCCAAGCAAATCTCAACCAAAATCCTCAGGTGCTTTGGAAAAAGAATCTTTCAGAATGGACGACTCAGGCAACGCCTCGTCGAGCTCAAACATCATCATGGGAACGAACAACGGTTTATGACCGACAGCCATCTGGGCTGGCTCCAGCTGGTCCGATTTCACCCTATGGCCTTCCTGTGATTTTGCACTCTGAACTTTTGGTTGTTGATCCAATTTCTGGCACTGAACAATGGCGTGCAACAGGAATTACGGAAGACAGCAGCGTGACTGTCCGAGGCGACCGACTTTACGTGATATCTCAGCCTTCACATCAGGTCGAAATTCGCAGCATGATTGACGGGTCGATCATCGCACATCGATCCATTCCTGACTGGTGGCGAGACGCCGAAGAAAATTCCACCACCACGCCTCTGTACTTCGAACTCGACCGTAACGATTCGATTCCCTTTCGAATTCAGGTCAGTGATGGCAACTGCACGCTGTACAGATATGGCACCGAAAAAGTCATTCTTGAAAGCTACAACCTTGATACTTCAACACCGAATTGGTCTCGAGAGTTTCCCGGCAAAAGTGCGGTTTCGAACGTCAGTGGCGGAATCGTGGCGGTTTTATCAAATGGAAACCAATTGCAATTGGTCGATATCACGTCCGGAGCAATCACAGAATCTGCCCAGCTCGCAAAGACATCCAATAATATCCAGTACCTCTATCTTCGCCGCTCAGACGAACACTGGTTAGTGATCACCGATGAGTTCGATCAAGATCACAACCAAAATCCAGTCAATCAATCAGTGATCGTGAATGGAGCCATCCACTGCCTTTCGGAATCGAGCGGAAAACTTGCTTGGAGCTACCCCATCCAACACGAATATCTCCGCATTCGACACCCAGAATCTGGACAGCCTGCGATCTCTCCTGTGGCTCCATTTCTAACGCTCATGAAGCGTCCCAATGTCCGCACAAATCCAAATCCATTTGGGCTGGGAATTGGTCGAACACCGTATCAAGCAAAGATCCTTGACGTTCGCACGGGCAAAGTTTTGTACAGCGATTCCGATCTTGGCTATACGCTTTCAAATTTCCATATGAAATTAAAACCTGAAGACCATCAGATTCTGCTGAACTTCGAAAGGCGGTCGGTCACTTTTGATTATTCAGCCAATTTGTCCACTCAGCCGTAGCCTTCTAAGAAAACCCCAAATGAGCCGAAGCGATCGCAACTTCCATGCTGGCAAAGGTGACTGAAAATGAATGGTATCTTCCCAAATGTGAATTCAGAGACCATTCCTCAGCTGACTACCGATCACATGATCGAAGTTGATCGAGCCATGATCGAAGACTTCGGCATTGAACTCATCCAGATGATGGAAAACGCTGGCAGAGGATTGGCACGAGTCGCCATGTCTCGATTTCTCGCCGAACCAGATCACGACAAAAAAGTGTTGGTTTGTGCGGGGCGAGGTGGAAATGGTGGCGGCGCTCTGGTTGCCGCTCGACGTCTGCACAACTGGGGGATCAACGTTGAAGTCGCCATCAGTCGACCTGCAGAATCCTTTCAGGGAATTCCCAAGCACCAACTCACGATCGTGCAAAACTTGGGGATTCCGGTTTACGACCAGGCGCTTTCATTCCAAACGCCTCAGCTGATCCTCGATGGAATCATCGGTTACAGCCTGAAAGGCTCACCTCGTGAACGAGCAGCCGACCTGATTCATTTCGCCAACGAATCTACTGCTCCCGTCCTTTCGCTCGATACGCCCTCAGGAATTGACACCGCTTCCGGAACAGCCCACAACCCAACAATTTCAGCCAACGCTACTGTCACACTGGCTTTGCCCAAGGCCGGATTATTCAGCAAAAGCACGGCACATCTTGTTGGTGAACTGTACTTGGCGGACATCAGCGTGCCACCCAAATTGTACTCAGCACTGAACTTTACTGTGTCGGATCAATTATTCGCCACCAGCGATATTGTTCGCCTTGTATAAAGCATTCAATCGAATCGATAAGACAGACAAGTCCCCGCTTGTTAAGAGTGCCTTTCATTTTGGCCAAATCTGCCACTGCCCTGCGCTACTGTAGAGATCGAATGGCCACTGTATCAATTGAATGGCCACCCTGTTGATGTCAACATTTCATCAACAAAGTGGCGGGGTTAGCCGGGTGGCAGGCTGAGCGGGGTGGCAGGCTGAGCAAGCCAATCCGTTTTCATAGGCAGCCAAAATCACGATGGAGTTCTGATCACAAGGTTACGGATTTCGGTCATGTCTTCCATGGCAAACAAAATGCCTTCTCGACCTAAACCGCTATCTTTGACACCACCGTACGGCATGTTGTCAACTCGCCAAGACGGTACGTCACCAATGATCACACCGCCGACATCCAGCGTGTCCCACGCTTCGTTCATCTTGTATAGGTCTCGGGTAAAGATGCCCGCCTGAAGACCAAACGCACTGTCGTTCACTTCTGTAAGTGCCTGACTGAAATCGCTGAAGCGACTTAAAACAGCCACTGGCCCAAATGCCTCTTCCGTACACAGCGACTGATCCTTCGGCACGTCTTCCATCAAAGTTGCCTCAAGCATCGCACCTGTGCGCTTGCCACCAGACAGAATTTTTCCCCCTGCTGCTGTTGCTGCCTGAATCCAGTGATCAAGCCGAGTTGCCTCTTTCTCAGAAATCATCGGACCGATGAACGTGGTTTCATCTTTGGGATCTCCGGCAATCAACACCTTGGTTGCGGCGACAAGTCGGTCGCGAAAATCATCGTAGATCGAATCATGAACGATGATCCTTTGGACGCCGATGCAACTTTGACCAGACTGATAGAATGCTCCAAAAACAATCCGCTCAACAGCGTCTTCCAGATCGGCGTCGGCATCCACGATACAGGCCGCGTTTCCACCCAGTTCCAAGACCACTTTCTTTTTGCCACAGCGAGCTTTTAAATCCCAACCCACCCCCGGTGATCCAGTAAAGCTTAACAGCTTCAAGCGATCATCTGTGGTAAACAAGTCTGCTCCATCACGTGAGCAAGGCAGAATGGAAAATGCTCCTTTGGGAAGATCTGTTTCTGCAAGAACTTCACCAATAATCAAGGCACCAATGGGCGTGCGACTAGCCGGTTTTAGCACAAATGGACAGCCCACTGCGATCGCAGGAGCCACTTTGTGAGCCGCAAGATTTAATGGAAAATTGAACGGAGAGATAAATGAACAAGGCCCAATGGGTACTCGCTTCCACATCCCGCGATACCCTTTGGCTCGCTCGGAAATTTCCAGATTCATCACTTCGCCACGCATCCGCACAGATTCTTCAGCAGCAATACGAAATGTGTCGATTAAGCGGCCAACTTCTCCTCGCGCATCTTTAATGGGCTTTCCCGCTTCGAGACATAACGACATCGAAAGTTCTTCAAAGCGTTCGGTGAATCTTTGAACGCAATGGTTCAATACCGCCTGCCGTTCATAAGCTGGCATCGCTGCGAAAGGTTCTGCAGCGTCAACGCAACCGGCAATGCCTTGATCAATTGCGTCTTTATTCGCCACAGCGACTCGAGTCACCACTTCGCCAGAGTACTTGTCAGTGACTTCCAAATCGGCATTGGGAGCAACCGGTTGGTTGGCAAGATAGTAAGGCCATGTTGATTTCATCTGAGCTTGACTTTCATTTCAATTACGGGATCACTCGGGTCACAGTTTACACGTCCAGAGTGCGAACCTGTCCTGTTTTAATGTCATAAACGCAGCCGATGATCTTCGTTTTGTTGGCTGCAATTGCCTTTTGAAGATCTGGAACACTCGTCAATTGACGAACGGAAGCTCGGACATTCGCTTCGACAGACTGCTTCAGTCTCGTAGAAAATTTTTGTGCTTCATCCACTTGGGAGATTGCCGGTTGAATTCGACCGACCAGTGAGCGAATCGCCTTTGGTTCTTTGGCCAAATCAGACTTCGAACTCAATGCTGCCGTGACAGCCCCACATCCATCATGCCCCATCACAACGACAAGTCGAGTGGACAAATGATCAACACCGTATTCGACGCTTCCAGTCACATCGGTATCGACAACGTTCCCTGCAATCCGAATGACAAACAGATCTCCAAAACCTTGATCAAATAACAGTTCCGGAGGGACGCGAGAATCACTGCAGCCCAAAATTGTGGCAAATGGCTTTTGCCCGCTGGAAAGCCGTTTCCGCCAGTGATTTCCTAAGTGAGGATGCTTCAGTTTTCCAGAAACAAATCGTTGGTTGCCATCAATCAATTGCTGTAGTTCTCGATCGCCCGTGGAAGTGGAATTGTTAACCGCTTCAGTAGCCGATTCATCATCCCGTGCAATAGCCGGTTCATCACACCGTGCGCTAGGCGATCGTGAAGCGGCCGTGATTCCCACGGCCACACCATTGATCATGTAGCCATGAAATGCCCGACGCGGAATGTTTGAAGATTCACCAGATTTTGACACGTGGTTCAGCTTTCAATTTGAAGTGAATTTGGATTATGAATCCATGGTGATTCAATTTCTTGGCAACCGCAGACAGTTCACTTGCACACTTTATCGTGACATCACACGAATCATTTGTCACAGCAAAAATGTGCAAGTTCGTTTTCAGCATCTCTGGTAAAGCATTAAACAGCCGCACTTCGTTCTTTGATTTCGTGATTTAAAATGCGGTCATTTTCGGAATAGTCAACCGGCACTTCGATCACATGAACGCCGGGTGACGCATGGCACTTTTTCAGCATTTGCAATAGCTCGTCAGCAGAAGTCACACGATGCCCGTGAGCCCCATATGCTTCTGCGTACTTCACAAAGTCTGGGTTATCGTAATCGAGACCAAAGTCGGTTAAACCCATGTTGGCCTGCTTCCACTTGATCATGCCGTAAGCATTGTCACGCAAAATCAGTACAACAATGTGCAGCTCCAACCGCACAGCGGTTTCCAACTCCTGTGAATTCATCATGAAGCCGCCATCACCACAGATCGACGTAACCATACGATCTGGATGAACCATCTTGGCAGCCATTGCAGATGGCAGACCAGCTCCCATGGTTGCCAAAGCGTTATCTAGCAACACGCTATTAGGAGCATGAGCTTTGTAATTGCGTGCAAACCAAATTTTGTACACACCATTATCCAAGGCAATAATGCCTTCGCCTTCAGTCGCTTCGCGAACATCGGCCACCAATCGCTGCGGATAAACCGGAAAGCGACCATCGTCTGCACCTTCAGCAAGCTGAACTTCAACCGCTTCACGAACTGTCATCAAACGACTAAAATCCCAATGATCCTGCTTTTGCATTTGTTCATTGATTTGCCAGATACTGTTGGCAATGTCGCCTACCACTTCAATTTGAGGAAAGTAAACCGGATCCACAGCGGCACTCAGAAAATTCACGTGAATCACATCAACGCCACCGTGAGACATAAAGAAGGGCGGCTTTTCGACAACGTCATGCCCGACGTTGATAATCAGATCCGCCGATTCAATGGCTCGATGAACAAAATCACCTGCTGACAATGTCGCATTGCCCAGAAACAAGGGACCACGTTCGTCGACAACACCTTTTCCCATTTGTGTCGTCACAAAAGGAATGCCGAACCGGTCGACAAACGTTCGCAACATGTTGCACGTTCTTTTACGGTTTGCCCCTGCTCCAATAATCAACAGAGGATTTTTGGCATTCTGAATGCGCTCAACAGCCGTTCGAATTGCTTTCTCTTCAGCAATCGGCCTTCGAGCATGGCTTTCGGCAAGAACCCGTTCGTTGGTTTCTTCGGCTGCGATGTCTTCGGGAAGTTCAAGGTGAACGGCTCCCGGCTTTTCTTCCTGAGCCAAACGAAAGGCTTCTCGAACTCGCGATGGAATGTTGTCACCACTCACAAGTTGTTGAGTGTACTTCGTCAGCGGACGCATCATGTCCACAATGTCGACGATTTGGAACTGCCCTTGCTTGCTGGATTTCACTGGTTTCTGACCAGTAATCATCATCATGGGCATCCCACCCAACTGAGCATACGCGGCAGCTGTCACAAAGTTGGTCGCTCCTGGCCCGAGAGTCGAAAGACACACTCCCGCCTTTCCCGTCAGACGACCATAAGTGGCCGCCATAAAGCCAGCAGCCTGTTCATGGCGAGTCAGAATCAGGCGAATACTCGAGCGTGAGAGTGAATCCAAAAAGTCCAGATTTTCTTCACCAGGAATCCCAAAAATGTACTCAACACCTTCGCTTTCCAACGCTTTAACAAACAGGTCTGATGCTTTCATGGAATGGGATCCTTTTCAAATGGCTTGTCAGTTGCTTTTCACTGACAAGATTCTAGTTGGTGAAAGAAAAATTCAAAATAAGATAAGACCATCAGTCTCTGTACATCAAATGGAATCGCACGACAGAAGGTTCAACGCTGAAAGCCGTCTTCTAATTCAACAAATAAAGATACTGATTCCTGCTACAAGAGATTACTGAGATTTGTCACTGGATATCCAACGGATTCGTCAAGAGCCTACTGCTTCTGTCCCGCTTCATAGGCTTCCGATACAGCAGCTGAAATTCGAGGTGACACACCGCGATCCAGTGCGTCGGGTAACACGTATTCCGCAGTCGGTTTGCTCACACAATCTGCTAAAGCTCGTGCCGCAGCCAACTTCATTTCTTCTGTAATCTGAACTGCCCCAGAATTTAAGGCTCCACGAAAAATTCCGGGGAAGGCCAGTACGTTATTGACTTGGTTTGGAAAATCACTTCGCCCCGTTCCCACAACCGCAGCTCCACCACGCTTGGCTTCGTCCGGCATGATTTCAGGAATCGGATTCGCCATCGCTAAAATAATGCTGTCGTTTGCCATCGTCTTCACGTGTTCTGCTGTGATCAGATTTCCTTTGCTGACACCAATAAACACGTCGGCATCAACCAGTGCGTCAAACAAACTGCCACTTCGATTATTGCGATTGGAGTAGCCCAAAAGCTCTTGTTTGTATGCCGCAAGATTTTCGCGATCACGATGAATGATCCCTTTTGAATCACAAACCACAACGTCCTTCACAGGAATGCACACGTTAGGATCTTGTCCAACGCATCTTAGCAGTCGAGCAATCGCTGTTCCTGCTGCACCTGCTCCGTTAATGACGACTCGCAGATCAGTGAGTTCCTTACCAATGATCTTGGCTGAATTAATTAAAGCAGCCAACAGCACGATGGCTGTTCCATGCTGATCGTCATGAAAAACGGGAATCCCCAGATCCTGCAGTTGCTGTTCAATTTCGAAGCAACGAGGTGCAGAAATGTCTTCTAAGTTCACACCGCCGAACACAGGAGCAATATGCCGAACAGCCGTGATAATTTCATCGACGTTTTGAGTATCCAAGCAAATGGGCCAAGCATCGATTCCAGCAAATTCCTTAAACAACAAGGCCTTGCCTTCCATCACAGGAATGGCAGCGCGAGGACCAATGTTGCCTAGTCCAAGTACAGCGGAACCATCGCTGACTACGGCAACCGAATTGCCTTGAATCGTGAGATCTCGCACGCGCGATGGGTCGGCTGCAATCGCTTCGCATGGACGCGCGACTCCCGGTGTATAAGCCAGCGACAAGTCGTCTCGACTATTTACCGGCACCTTGCTATGCAATGCAATCTTGCCACGAAGCTGTTCATGAATGATAAGACTGCGTTCAAAAAAATCGGCCATATTCCTTTTCCGATGAGAAGCTGATACATGGTTTGAAAACACTGCATCGAAAGACGAGTGTGCCAAACTGCTCATATCACCTTTCTTAAATCACGTAAATCACAAAGTCGAAGAATGGTTCGGATTCCTTACGTACCATTCAGAGAATATTTCGGTGAATCCGCTAATGACTTCTGATATCTTGTGCATGAACTGCGAAAGCACCTTTCCTTTCACAAAGACTGCCATCCAAGTGTAAGGAATCAGGCTCCGTGCCGACACTCAATTAAGCTGCCATAACATGGCACGAACACTTATTTAAGAATGGACAACTCATGACAGACCCAAAGAAGAAGCAAGATGCACTCCATGTCGAGCCACAAACCGAAGACTTAGCAGATGCCACCAAGCACCTCTGCGACGCCGCCCCTGATCAGGAAAAATGCGAAGCATTCGTAGAACGATTGGGCGAAGCATCAGCGAATATCAAGCCAAAAAACACGTAGACTGTGACGCAAACAGCTCGTCGCAGCAGCCCCTTGCACCATGGGATTGCAAAGCACCAAGG
>CAYTUE010000012.1:4522-11580 GCA_964441085.1 uncultured Planctomycetaceae bacterium | reverse complement strand
GGGATTGCAAAGCACCAAGGCGAAGCATCCTGCGGTGCTGGTGCGACAAGCAAAGCTGCATGGCTCCAACATCTCCACTCGGATCACACCACAACCATCCGCATTAGATTTCGCAGGAAACCTCAACTGGTCTTATGTCAAAAATTCGGACCAATCTCCTGCAGCGACATTTTACACACCAGCAACATCTGCCGTAACATTTTTTGCAGAACCGTGAGTAAAACCAATCAAAGGTGAGCGATCTTTGATTGCGTGCTTAACCCAGCCCTCGCTCACCGTCTCCGCCACTTGCTGACTCGCGATTGTTCACTTGCAATCAAATTCGACTTGGCAACCTGCAGTAATTGACTCGCCCAATTCGCATTCAGCGACTGTGGCGTGTTGTGAAGCCCAGCAACGTAGTTTAGTTCACTCTGCCAAAGCAATTCCTCCCCAATCAGTCGGAGGCTTCTCGTCGCCCAAGCTCCGTGAACTAGGGATGAGCCCAAGCTTCCATCGCCCACACAATGCTGGCAACAACTTCAATGGCGGTTAAATAGCGATCAGCCGATATAAGAAAAGAAGCTTGGCTTCCATTCAAGATGCCACAGCAAACGCGGCCGACCATTGACTTCCACATTTCACACCAACCGATCGTTCGCTGGCCGCTTATAAGGGGAATGACTTGAAACTCCAAAAAGCATGTCTGGCATTTGTCGTAGCACTCACTGGCCCCGCAAGCGTCGCTTTTTCCCAAAACGCGATCACTCCTGATTTTCTATCGTTCCATGAATTTCAGACAGCCGAAAATTTCAGCGAGCATGGCACTCACTCATTCACTTCTGAAAAGCGTGAACGGATTGAAACCGAACGTCACGACTTTACTCAATCCACAACCACCGTAGGACGGGGAGTCGCGCAGTTTGAATTTGGCTACACCTATTTTTCAAGAGACGAAGGACCAGGCTCTGAAGATTCGCATGCGACTCCAGAACTGCTGTTTCGCTACGGACTGACTGAAGACTTGGAATTCCGTCTCCGGTACAACAACGTATGGCAGTTTGGTGAAGAAGACCGCAATGGTGCAGAAGACCTTCACTGGGCCTTCAAACTTCGAACAACAGATCAAGACGATTGGCTGCCAGAAAGTGCCTTGGAAATTCGATTCACTGCTCCAACGGGATCAAACGACTGGTCGACAGACGATATCGAATTTGGCTTAGACTATATCTACGGCTGGAAACTGTCACCGACCGTCGAACTTTATGGGTCAACCGGCTTTTCTACCAACGCGCTCGGTGAATTCGCATTTGCTCCCGCCAATCCAGCGGATGATGACTTTATTCTGTACACGCAGTCCGTTGCTTTAGGCGTTGAACTCACCGAACAAGTTTCTGTGTACTACGAATTCTTCGGCCTGTTTACCGATGGTTTTGAAGACCGAGAAGAAGCACCCATCTTTTTCAATATCGGAGTCGACTACTATGTCAGCGCCGATTTTGTCCTAGATGCTCGAATTGGAACAGGACTTAATCCAGATGCAGAAGACCTGTTTGTTGGAGTAGGCGGGGCCTTCCGATTCTAAGTCGCCACGGATCCATGCACCAATACGATTCTGATTGGTCCTGTTGAACCGCCATTCCAAACCATCAGTGGCTGCCCAGCATTCTGATCCTCTCGATCACTCCTGCATTCTCTTGAACGCCAAACGTAACGCTCCGGCCAATCCGACAGATGAACGGACCACACGTTTTACGGTCGCACTCGCGTTTTTTAGGTCACAGTGTTATCAATTCACAGTGCCATCAACCACACAAACCAATTCACACAGCACTCATTTTGCCCCAAGTGCCTACTGGGCAGATCATCTCTTACAAGTTCTGTAAGGTTCTCGCACCATTGCCGACTGTGTGAACGAACCGTATGCTGCATTTAGATTCATCTTGTTTTTCCAACTTACACCTTATCTGTAGCACAAGTTGTGCGGCGGTGGTCGCCTGAATTGCCTTGCTGAAAGATCAAAATTACATGTCCCTCCCCATCATTCACGACGACCAAACAGTGCCACCAGAATTTGGGCAAGGAACACTCATTAAATCGACAACAAGCCTTTGCCCAACATGCATGGCTCGCATTCCAGCCGATGTCTTTGAACGAGACAACCGTGTTTTCATGGATAAAACCTGCCCAGAACACGGTTCGTTTTCAGCGCTATTAGCTTCTGATGCTAGGCACTACTACGTTGCTGATGAAAACGTAGAAAAACTGGCCTGCTGCTGTGGTCCGTCTCAGCATTGTGGCGACCAAGTCGAGAACCACAGTTGCAACATGCTGATTGAAATTACTCAAAGCTGTAATCTCACATGCCCGACCTGCTACGCCGGTTCATCACCACAAAACAAGTCTTTCATGTCAGTGGAAGACTTTACGAAACTAATCGATCAGTTGCTGGAGCAGGGCAAAGGCAATGCCGACCTGATTCAGCTTTCAGGCGGCGAGCCAACCATTCATCCCAAGTTCTTCGAACTCGTTGAAATCGCGTTAGACAAAGGCATCAACCAAGTCTACATCAACACCAACGGCATCCGTCTTGCGAAAGCCGAATTCGCCGAACGATTGGCATCATACGGTTCGCGAGTTTCAACCTATCTGCAATTTGATGGCTTCAAAGAAGAAGTGCTCGCAACGCTTCGAGGTCGAGGCGATTTGCTGGATGTCAAGCTGAAGGCCGCAGATCATTGCGAACGGCTTAAGCTAAACACAGTGCCTGTGATGACATTAACACGAGGCATCAACGATGATGAAGTCGGCAAATTTCTAGATTTTGCAACGTCTCGACCAAACAGTATTCGCAAAGTCATGATCCAACCGGCCATGTATTCGGGACGTTACGACAACCCAAGACTCATCGAACGTCTGACTCTTGGCGATGTTGTTAAGCTGATCTCTGAACAAACAGATGGCCTCTTTATCGACGACGATTTCACTCCGATTCCATGCTCCGACCCCAACTGCTTCAGCATGGCAGCCGCACTACGAGGCCCAGAAGGGCTGATCCCTGTTTCGCGATACCTTCCGAAATACGAAGATTGGGCTGATGAAGCAAATCGCCACTTAATTGCCGCCGTTTCCGATACCTTTGATAGCGCTGCAGGGTTCAGTGATCTGCTGACAAATGTGGCCGCTGCTGGTGGCCTTGAAAACTTAGACGAAGACAAGGTCGACGAGCTTCTGGACATCATGGAAACCATGCCCAACGACGAAACAACAGAAAACTGGGACGGCATGTTTGCCATTGGCATCAAGCCCTTCATGGATGCTTACACCTACGATCAAGACCGAATCGATAAGTGCTGTGTTCACATTATTGCACAAGACGGAACGCCCGTTTCGTTCTGTGAATACAACGCCATCAATCGTCCCTCTGGCCAACTATAACCCTCAAAGATCAAAATCATGAGTGAAACCGAAAGCAGTGAAGTTGCCGCATGTTGCGCAGTGTTCTACGAACAAGACTGGGTACAAAATCTCCTCGGAGACAGTTTTCATCCCGGAGGCCCCGACCTGTCAGCAAGGCTCGTTCATAGCCTGAACCTTCCAGAAAATGCTCGCACACTGGACGTTGCCTGTGGAGTCGGAACAACGACTCTGATGATGGCTCGACAGTTTGGACTGGATTCGGTTGGCTTGGACTTTAGCCAAGCAAATATCGATTCCGCCATCGCAGCAGCCGGAGAAAACCCTCCCGTTCTGTCTGAATTCTTTCAAGGATCAGCTGACAGCTTGCCCTTCGAAGATTCTTCGTTTGATGCGGTGGTATGCGAATGTGCAGTCAGCACCTTTCCAGATCAGCCCAAAGTGATCCGCGAATTTCTGCGAGTCGTCAAACCGGGCGGAACGATCGGGATCACAGATATGGTCATCGAAGGTGAACTGCCAGAAGACGTCAAAGAACATGTTGCCCCTTGGACATGCATGGCTGAAGCTCACAGTATCGCTGGATACCAAAAACTGTTTCTCGATGAAGGATTCGTCATTGCTCATTATGCAGACGAATCACACACGCTCTTGGAACTCATTTCTTCGCTGAAGAAGAAACTGCTTCTTGCTGGAATGGGCAAGGCACTCGGAGCACTCCCCAAATTACCGCTGGAACTTTCTGATATCCGTCGGCTACTGAAAATCGCCAAAGAACTCACAAACGACGGCACAGTCCAGTATTGCCGAATGGTGTTTTCAAACGGCATTCCAACTCACTCGGTTCCTCCAGCAACTGAAGCGCCAGCCGCAAATCTATGCGGCTGTGACGACGAATCTTGCTGCTAGTTCAGCCTTGCCATTTTTTATCAAACGTCTTTACTCACGCCAGAACGAACGACCGTTACCATGTCTGACGCCAACGTCCTTCCTCCCGCTGACGAACACAACCAAAAACTTCGAGACAATGTCCATCCCGCCGACTGGCCCACACAGCCATCCGACGAAGTTTACGACATGATTTCGATCGGGGCTGGTACAGCGGGCCTAGTTTCCTCTGGCGGTGCTGCCATGCTGGGGGCTCGGTCTGCACTCATTGAACGGCACCTGATGGGCGGCGATTGTCTTGTCACCGGATGCGTCCCATCCAAGACACTGATTAAATCTGCTCATGTTGCTCACCTCGCACGAAAAGCGTCCGAATTCGGAATCAATGTTTCCGACGTGCAAGTGGACTTTCCCGCAGTGATGGAACGACTCCGTCGAGTCCGCGCTGATATGGCTCATCACGACGGCGCCGAACGCCTGAAAGGAATGGGAGTTGACGTCTTGTTCGGCACGGCAAAATTCACCGGGCCAAACACAATCGACCTTGATGGTAAAGAAGTCAAATTCCGTCGAGCCATGATTTGTACGGGAGGTCGTCCCTTTGTTCCCGACACACCCGGTTTGCGGGACAACTGTCTCATCAGCGATACGTTTTTTGAACAAACCGAATTGCCAAAGCGTCTGTTGGTTCTCGGTGGCGGCCCTATCGGTTGCGAATTGGCTCAAAGCATGCAGCGACTGGGCTCGCAAGTCACCATGCTTGTCCGTGGTGGAAGCTTGATGTCCAAAGACGATCCGGAAGCAGGAAAGATTGTCGAGGAAGTCTTCGCAGAAGAAAAACTGGACGTCCGTTTCAAAACAAATCTGCTGAACGTAGAACGAACAGATGACGGTCTTGTCTGCACAATTGAAGCAGGCGGCGAAGAACAAACACTGACGTTCGACAAAATCCTTGTCGCAGCCGGACGACAGCCAAACGTGGAAGGGCTTGGGCTAGAAGCTGCTGGAGTTGAATATCACCGTCGAGGCATCACGGTGAACCGCTTGCATCAAACAACCAACAAGCGAATCTACGCAGCGGGCGATGTTTGTTCCCCATTTCAATTTACTCATGCCGCCTACGCCCAAGCAGAATATGCCACGCTGAATGCGTTGATGCCCTTTCCGTATCGGCTGAACGCCAAGGATCGAGTCATGAGTTGGGTGACCTACACAGACCCAGAAGTCGCTCACGCTGGCATCGCATGGCCCGAATTAGAAAAACGGGCCAACCAAATCGATGTTTACGAATTGCCAATCCGTGACAATGATCGGGCACAAACAGAAAGCGAGCATCGGGGCTTTTGTAGAATTCACTGTCAAAAGGGAACCGATAAAATCCTCGCCGCCACAATCATTTGCGAAAACGCAGGCGAGATGATTGCAGAAATGAGTCTCGCCATCACCAAGGGAATGCGTCTTCGACACATTCAAGAATCAGTGCACGCTTATCCTACGCGAGCCGAAATCATTCGCAACACAGCCACCGAATGGAAGTTCACAACACTCACCCCAATGGCAAAATCAGCCGTCGGCCTGTGGCTAAAGATCAGTCGAAAATTCGGCTAACGCAGGGCAGGTCAAAGCGAGCGTTGACACAAAAAGTACCATACGTGTTTTCGCTCGCTTTTGTTTACGAGGCGACTTGAGCGAACATTGAAGTGGTCACAATCATGAATGACGACGACACGATCCATCGTTTTGAATGTGTTCAATGGCTTGCTCTTCGTGGCAACGATTCGGCGGGTTGGCAACAAAGCTTATCCGACCAGAAAATCGAACTCCCAGTCAATCTCACGAGTCGCACGGAATGGCCGGAATTCCATGCTCTCGATGACGGGCGAGCCATTGTGTCTCTGCACTTCCCAATGTCTGCAGAAGATCATCGCCATGATTCCAACCTTGAATTGAAGCTTTTCATCGAACCGCACCGAGTGGTCATGATGCATTCTGCACCACTGCCAACACTTGATACAATCCGTCAGATGATCGGCACGCCTGCGCTCCCGCAAAATGCATCGGTCATTCAATTGGTTTCCAGCATCTTGATGGCTCAAGTCGATACTCGGTTCGAAATTCTTGACCGACTGAATGTGGAGTGCGGACGGCTGGAGGAAAAAATCTTCACATATGAAGGTGGCAGAGATTTTATTGTCGATCTGATGATGCTTCGAAAAACCATCAGTTCGCTGAGTCGAGTGATCATTCCGCAACGTGAAGTGGTGCGTTTGCTGGCGGAATATCTGCGAGAACAGTATTCACGAAACGATGGATGTTCATCCTTGGATTCGACGCTGATTACTCGAGTGGACGCACGCATCGGGCACGTAGAAACGCTGTTGACTGCGTTGCGAGAAAAAGCCAACCAAATTACCGAAGCAAATGAAGCATTTCTTTCTCATTCACTGAACCGAACTCTCAAGTTACTCACAGGAGTTTCAGTGATCGTAACACCTCCCACATTGATCGCAGGGTTGTGGGGCATGAACACCGCCGTGCCTGGTCAGGGATCGTTCTTGGGATTTGCACTGGTTATGGCATCCGTCGTTGTGATCAGCGCGGCAACCACATGGTTCTTCCGTCGCAACAACTGGATCTAATGGTCTGCTAGGTGAGATCAATCCACGCCCTCAACCTGCTACCACCAGCAAACCCTTCTAAAGCTGCTTTCTGCAGTCGGCCTGTATGAGGCCGATCCACGCTCACTGATAACCGACGACCAACAGCCGACGACC
>CAYTUE010000012.1:1313-4422 GCA_964441085.1 uncultured Planctomycetaceae bacterium | reverse complement strand
GACTTTGCCGCAACGACCTACGCGTTAAACATATCGCGAATAAAGGGCACTTCGTGCCGCAAACGATACAACAGCACTGTTGATGAAATGGTAGACACCACAGCCATCATAAATAGTTTGCCTGCAGTCCCTTCAAATCCGAGGACACTGGCATGAGCGATCACTGCTCCCGCCATCACTCCAATGCAAAGAATGGCTCCCCATGCGGACAGCCGAGAACTCAACAAAAGAATCACACAAATTGCTTCGATGATTGCAATCAGGATTCGACCATTCGGTTCCATATCAAGCAATTCAAACACTTTCGATACTTGTGCACCGCCCAAAAATTTCATCAGCGCGGCGCGTCCAATAATAAACGCTGGAATCAATCGTAAGATCCAGTCGATCCCCGAATCGATTGGGCTCTTTGTTTCAGGTGAGGTTGAGGTCATTGTGGTGAGATCCGAATTAGGCATGAGGATGAACTAAATGATGTAAAATCGATCCTTCAGGAACATACAAGTCATCAACGGTTAAATCTCGATGAGATCGTTTCCCCGTTGCGGCCTGAAGCTGTTCAACATCATGAACAAGGTTGTGAACAAAATTCTTCACTCGAACTGACTTTGAAGCGATGTCCAGTCCTCGTTGCAATTCTGGGTCATGAGTGGTAATGCCAATGGGGCAGGTGTTTTTTCCGCATTGCAAAGCTTGAATACAGCCCAACGACAGCATAAAGCCTCGAGCCGAATAACACGCATCAGCTCCTAACGCCATTGCGGTAATAATACGACCAGCATTGATGAGCTTGCCAGAAGCCAACAATTTCATGCGGTCTCTGATTCCCGCTTCAATCAAAGTTTGATTGACAGTGTGAAGAGCAGGCCACAATGGCATACCAACACTATCCATAAACGACTTGGGGGCTGCTCCGGTACCACCTTCTGCTCCATCCACCGTGATCCAGTCGGGATAGATCTGCTGAGACTTCATTTCTTCAACCAGCTTTTCAAACTCTGCCACATTACCTAAGCACAGTTTGATACCAGTTGGAAGTCCACCAACGTCCTGAACACGCCCGATGAATTTAACCGTGGCTGCTGCATCTGAACATTCCAAGTGGCCGGGAGGAGAAACAACATCGCGATCCCGAGGAACTCCTCGCAGCTCAGCAATCTCTGCTGAAATTTTCTCTTTCGGCAGCAAGCCTCCTTTGCCGGGCTTTGCCCCTTGGGAAAGCTTGATTTCGACCATGCGAATGGATTCGTTTTCAGCCAGTGCTGACAACTTGCAGTCATTCAGCGAACCATCGTCGTTGCGAACACCAAACTTTGCTGTTCCAATCTGAAAAATCAGGTCACAACCTTCCATCAGATGATACTTCGGATGCCCACCTTCGCCTGTATTCATCGGAATGCTGGCCGCTTTGGCGCCCCGTGCTAAAGACCGAACTGCATTTTCACCCAATGCCCCAAAGCTCATGGCACTGATAATGATGGGCTTATCAATCGAATACGCTGTAGGAAGCTGACGTTCTTCACCAAGAACAACACAAAATGGTTCCATGTCTTCGGCATGAACTGGAAACATCGAATGCCGAATCTTCAGTTCTGTGGCATCGAATTCATTCTGAGAACCAAACGAAGCAGCCGAATCGACACTGTACGCCTTTCGATAAACTTCTGCTCGTTCCTGCCGATTAAACGGCCGCTCTTCTGTATCGCTTGCGAATAGGTACTGCCGCATTTCTGGGCCGATACTTTCAATAAAGTAGCGAGCCTGAGCCAGCACACCAAAGTTCCGCAACAAGGTATGTCGCTTCTGCACAAACAGATAGAAACCGTTGATCACGTTCAAGAACAACAGCGTGACTGTAATGAAGTGGAAGTAAAACGAAACATGATACCCGGCCAGAAATGAAACGGGGAGCAAGAGGAACATCGCGATGTTGACAGATCGCGACATCCGGTGGAGGTCAATTTCCAATGTCATGGCCATGCGATTGACCCTATCTTTGAATTCAAGGAATGGAAGAAAAAGCGGCGGCGTGCTCTCTTCAAATGCGAATCATCGCATTTGAATAAAACACTCTTCTTATGAACAATCAACACTTCACAAATAGTACAGACCTACCCTGTCGAACAAAAGGTCAGTATCGGCCTCTAAAAACACAATCCCTAGGTCGCACAAAGTACGTTTCCTCTTTTATCGAAGGCAGGCATCAACAAACAGACCAAGACTCGATAAAAGGAGATTCAGCCAATCCGCCTCGGCTTAAAGGCGATGACGCCTAGCAACAACAATCATGCCATCGATCATTGAAAATCTGGGCCAAGTAGCTTCTCGCACGGTGCAGACGGACCCAAAAATTGCCACTGCTAATCTTCAACTCATGACAGATCGCTGCGGAGCTTTGACCTTCAATCACGCTTAATCGGAATGCTGTCGCAACTCCGTCAGGCATACGAGTCATTGACTCGTGAATGACTTCCCAAAATTCCTGTCGCTCCAATTCATCCGCAGGAGCCACCGACCACGCTGTTCCAGCAACGGGGTCTTTATCAGAGTCGATTCCATCAAACGAATGGGGCATCATCGATTGAACAACTCGTGCTTGGCGAGCCCTCGCGCTGACTCGACAATAGTCCGCGATCTTGTGTCTTAAAATTCCGACCAACCATGTCAGTTCGGATGCCTGTTCTTTAAACTGTGAGAACGACTGCAATGCCCCAAGAAGAGTATCCTGAACGACTTCTTCAGCCGCAAAAGTATCGTTTAGCCGTGACTTCGCATAGTCAAACAAATACTTCCCATAGGTATCATGCCAGCCAGCAGGACCAAGCGTCGCACTCGCATTCATTCCGGATTTTACGAACGACTGTTGAGAACCATCCCCCAAGAACATCATTTCCACCTGATCTACTTTTCAATCGCCACTGTGAAGTCGAAAGAGAATCACGGATGGAAAATATCACTCGGGTAGATCAAGCCAGAGAGCTATGGCGGTGACTTCCAGCGCGTTTCAGATGATAGTCAGCCGACAACCAAGGATTATGTGAACTAAACCACATCGCATCTCAGGAACACGGCTGCTGCGATCCCAAAGAACATCAGCAATCTCAGTGAT
>CAYTUE010000012.1:0-1213 GCA_964441085.1 uncultured Planctomycetaceae bacterium | reverse complement strand
AACCGAAGCCGATCAATCACGATCTGTGTCACAGACAGCCGCCGCAATGCGAAGCCCATCGCTCTACAAACTCAAATGATCGGGCCGCGCATTCAGGCATGCGAAAACAACTGCTTCTTATTCGCCCGTCTTGGCAGAATCAGACCGAATCACCAATCGTCGTCCGTCGTATTCTACAATGCCGCTTTCTTTGAGCTGCCCGAGAATCACGGTCACTGTTTCTCGCGATGCTCCAATCATTTCACTGAGTTCCTGATGAGAAAAGACTTCAGGAATCACTCTCACATTTTCGTCACAGTCAATTGCCATTTCTTGCAACACATCAAGCAGTCGTTGCCGTTTAGGCCGAAGAAGCACAGATGCAAGTCGGTGTGCCAAGGATCTCATGATGTTGCCAACATCCATCATCAGATCAGATGCCAGCCTCGGGTTGTCGGCCATCAACTTTTTGACCGCACTCACAGGAATACTGATGACCTCAGAATCCAAAGTCATTCGGCACTGCGCCTCTCGACAGCGAACATCAATCAGCGCGCACTGGCCAAAAAGTTTCCCCGGCCAAATGACCTGAAGAATAGCTCGCTTGCCACTTGGCTCCGTATGGCTGATCTGCCCACCACCGGAAACCAGTAAATAGATAAAGTCGGCTGCGTCACCTGGCACGAAAACATCACTGTTCTTGGACACGAAACTGACGCTGGCTTGTTCCGCCAGCTGCTTTACCTGAGAAGGAAACAAGGCGCGAAAAGCTTCGCACGTATGGAAGTATTCTGCCAATTCAGTCATTTTGCTTCTCTACACCACCGACGTCATCACTGGTGCCCATTACTGGTGCCCATTACTGGTGCCCATTACTGGTGCCCATTACTGGTGTCCATTACTGGTGTCCATCAGATGCAATACATGAAATCCGCTGAACACAGGATGGCTCACTTCAAAACATGCCTTGTCAATTCAAGGCGAAACCATATGCCCCAAGTTGGTCGAAGCTGACCACTTTCTCCTTACACAATTTGCCCCAAATTGTCCGACTCTGACAATTTTCCCAGTCCAACCACAGTACGACCAGCCTACCGCCCCCTTTCAAAGCACGTACAAGAGAGACATCTTGGTATCAACTTCCATCCCGAATGGCACACTTGCCTTCAACCATCCCGGTTTCCAAACGTCCCAGATCATCTTGCCACCAAACAGAAGTGCGAATGGTGGGCCA
>CAYTUE010000011.1:47989-57330 GCA_964441085.1 uncultured Planctomycetaceae bacterium | reverse complement strand
TTCGTACCCGAAAGTCCAATCCAACGCCGCAGCCCAATCCGATCCAATGCCGCAATTGACTCGACAGGATTGCAATCCCATCACTGCAGTTCTTACTTCATAAAGCGTCGTTCCAGAGTGCCGAGTTTGTGGCAAACCACGACGTATCAACGATTTCCAAAGGTGGGGATCGTCTGCGATACCCAATCGTGTTCAGCACGTTGATTACATTGCGTGGGGTGTAGAGCACAGATGTACAGTCAGGGAAGTTGCCGCCTGTCAGACCTTGACTCTCAGGAAAACACGTGGATGGCCGGTGAGGCCAAAGGGAATTTCGTTCCCTGGGGCTATCCGTTTCAGTGGAGAAAACTCGCATGGCCATTGAACTCATCCGCTGACGGATTCGGCCGACCGACTGCAGACGGCGCCTTTCTTCTTCTTGCTGACGCGTCTGTTCGCTGGTACGCCAACGAGACAGAAGCCACGATTTTTGCTCAGATCGACGCTTCTCCAAGAGCACCGGCAAAAGCGACCCGGCTCCCACCGCGCCCTGATTTCCTTAAAGGCAATCAGACAAAAAAAATTCACATCGTCTGGCCAAACAAAGGTGAGACGCCGGAAGACTCTGAATCCAAAGCAAATACGATTCTGGCGAATCACCCCTCAGTCAGCGGTCTTGTTGCGCCAACATGGAGTGTTTGTGCTGATGACTTGGACCTGATCAGAACTTGCTCAAAGTTATCCTATTTGCGAATCGCCGGCACGGACGACGAAGACACGTTGGAACAACTCAAAAACATCAACAACCTCAAAGTGCTGGTCATCAACAACGTCGTTATTTTTGAACGGCAGTGATTTTCAATCTCAGCTCAATCAACAGCAAACGGGGAGAAAAGGGGGCGCGCAGGAAACGGGGACAGGTGTCCCCGAACGTGCTCGAACCGCTTGGTCGCTAATGCGTTGTTGCCAGTTGAACCTGAGCGGGTTGAACCTGAGCGGGTTGCCGTTCCAGATAGAGCACTTCACTATTCGCCCCTGCCTGGGAAACCACTGAAAAGCCTGCGAGCTTGAGCACGTTGTGGATCTCGCCGATTTGATCCTGACTCAACAGATCAGGATGAACTTCGATCAGACATTTCGTGATCGTGCTGAAATCAATGAGCTTGATCAGTTCATACTCACCGCCTTCGATGTCCATCACCAGAAATGTTGGCTTAATTCGACGCATTTCAGTCTTGACATCGTAAACGGGAATCTGGACTGGCCGCATTCCATCCTGCTGAGTCGTAGACGACATCCAAAAGTGCTCGGCGACATAGAACGTGTGTTTGCCCGCCTGAGCGCCCAGCATGCCAATCTGGAGATTGGGTTTAATTTTGTTAAGCTGGTACGTTTTTCGAATATGCGGTTCCATATTGGGATTCGCTTCAAAGGCAAAAACCCTCTCAGAACCAATTTGTTTTGCGCAGAATGCTGACAGGAATCCGACACCAGCACCAACCTCCATGACCACATCATCGGCGCGAAGTTGTGGGGCCAGTAGTGCCAACTCAGGTTGCTCATACACTCCGACGTACAGAATGTCCTGCATCATGGTTGAGAAACTGGCATGCACGGGCAGCTGAACGCCTGCGATTGTTGTCGTCGGCTTCACTTTAAGTTTGAGCCAACGTTTCAGTTTGGCCAGAGGGCTCATGGCAACGGGAATATCATCTAACATCGGTGACCACCTACAACTGGATATGTGAAAAACAAAGTTGGTAAAAAGTAGTGCCGCTAAAGGGGGGAATGTACACAGAAAAACCAGCCAATCCTCTCAATTGCATGAGCATCAGGTGAGAACCGCTTGGGTTGTGCAGCCTCGACACAAAAACACGTCAGGGTGCCGAGTGTAACGATGCCCGAAATACGGATGACGTAGGTGTGCAAAGTGTGAGGACTGGCCCCGGAAACCGATCAAAAAAAAAACTGCGCAGCAAAAAACACGACTTCGAGCAACCCAAAATCACAATTTAACCAGCACATTACAAATTACAATGCATGTCCTTGTTCTTTTCGGAGAAGCTCTGCCTGGGCGTTGGATGGATTCACACGAACTGCGACAGGGTGATGTGCTTGTAGGTCGCAATGGCGAACAGATAGTGGTGGACTCCGTAGATATTGAATGGGAAGACGACTTCCCTGTGTGCAACCTGTCTGTTGAAGGAATAGGAGAGTTTGCGTTAGCCCATGACTGGTGGACGATCGAAATCTTCTTTCCGCCACTTCAAGCACGTGCTGGGTTGCCGCCATTTGTTGAGCCATTCGCAGAACGGCATTGAGTTCCAGGTTGACTGCGCGATCATCGCCTGCATGCTGATCAGCCTGTGGACACAGAAGAAACCGTCACGACAAACTCACGGAATGATTTGCTGGTACTTTTGCGGCATGGCTGATGATGGTTGTGCCGGATGCGCGACCATTTACGGTTCTTGCGTTGGCGCGAACACAACGTTACACTTTCAACAATCGTCGGCTGATTTGTGTTATTTACCTCACCGCGACGACCGCAGCCCGACCCAGCTTCAGTATTCCTGCTTGGAGATACTTGATTTTAAGTTGCTATTGAGCCTTACTGACCTACGGTTCGATGTGGGCGACTGATGCCCTGTACTCAAACAAGTTCCGTGTGAAAGGCGCACGATGTTTGCACTTATTGGTGGCGGGGGTTACGTCGGACAGGTGTTCCAGCAGCAGCTGAGAGACGCCGGTCGTAACTTTGTTGTCCTCTCGCGCAAAACCGTAAACTACTACGACCGCGACACACTGATCAGCCATTTGAAACAGCAGAATGTTTCTTTCGTGATCAACTGTGCCGGATACATGGGCAAGCCCAACGTCGATGCCTGTGAAAAGCGGAAGGGCGAGTGCATCGAAGCGAACGCCGTGCTTCCGGGAATCATCCGCGACGCCTGCGAGCATCTCAACTTGCCGTTTGGACACATTTCTTCCGGATGCATTTACGCCGGCGATGGCCCTGACGGACGCGGCCACTCCGAGAACGATCCACCAAACTTCTGCTTCCGAACAAACAACTGCAGCTTTTACTCCGGCTGCAAAGCGATGGCCGAAGAGGTTCTGGCTGACGCTGAACAGTGCTTCATCTGGCGAATCCGTATCCCGTTCAACTCAGAAGACTCTCCACGGAATTACCTTAGCAAGCTGCTGCAATACGACCGTCTTCTGAATGTACGGAACAGCCTTTCCAATCTTGATCAGTTCGTTGCCAGTTGCCTTGCATCATGGGATTCCCGCATCGACTTCGGTACATACAACCTGACGAACCCTGGGTCCGTAACAACTCGCGACGTTGCCGAACTGCTGAAGCAGGAAGGCCTCACAGACAAGAACTTTAGTTTCTTCGACGACGAGTCTGAGTTCATGACGAACGCGGCCAGCACACCTCGGTCGCATTGTGTCCTAGATAGTTCGCGTGCCATCACAGCCGGACTGCCGCTCATGCCGGTCGAAGACGCTTTGATTCACACCATGCGGAACTGGTCATCAGGACCAATCTGCACCTAAACCCAGCCTGTTTTCTGTATCTTTGTTTCCCTTTGGGAAGAGACTTATGTCCCGTTCCGTTTCTGTGCTGATTCCCGTTTACAACGCAGGCGATTTGCTGATTGAAGCCGTAGACAGCGCACTCGCGCAGACCGGCTGCGACGATATCCAGATTATAGTGGCCGATGATGGATCGACCTGCGAACGCACGCAGGAAATCCTGCGCAATTACGAAGATCGCATTACGGTTCACCGTAAAGAAAACAGCGGCCCTGCCGACACGCGAAACTTTCTGCTTGAAGTCGCGTCGCACGATTGGATCGCATGGCTGGATCAGGACGACATCTGGCTGCCGAATAAACTGGAAATGCAGTTTGAGGTCGCCGAGCGCACTGGTGCCGACTTCGTGTACACAAACGCGCAGCTGTTTGGTGACACGCACGAGATCGGCAAGTTCCGCAACAACCCGTTGTCAATGCCGGAAGGCGACGTGTTTGAAGCGTTGATTGAGAACAACTTCATCACCACAGCAGGTGTCATGGTGCGTCGTCAGCTGGCAATCGACGTTGGCGGTCACGACACAAGTGTCGCGGGTGTTGACGACTGGGACATGTGGCTGAAGATCGCCGCGACGGGAGCAAAATTCGCTGCGATTCCTGAACCGGTCACCCTGTACCGCTGGCATTCATTGTCGATGTCTAAACGACACGAAGAGATGAAACTTCTGCGGGAGAACGTGCTGAGGTCGGCACTGAAAACTGAACGGGGCCAGCAGATCTCCTGGTATCGTCGACTGCGGGCACTTGCCAATGTGACCGGAACATCTGCTTGGTTCGTTTCTTCAGCAGACTCGCGCCGCGCCGCAGAATGGTATCGCGATTCGCTGCGATACTGGCCGTTCCAACTGACTGCTTGGAAGGGGCTCGTGAAATCGGCCCTGCAAGGCATGAGCAGTAGTAAGTAATCCTGAGAATCAGTTGCGGCGGTCGCGTTGCCAAGAACAGTGCGTGGCACGAAGGCACAGTCAGGTAAGTGGCAAACTGTAGTCGTCGGCAAACGCAAGGTGAACGACAAGGTCGTTCACCTTGTTCCTTTTTGCAGCTTCATTGCGAAGCGGACGCAGCTCCTGAGTTGACACAAGTCGGTGCAATCAAGCAGCGGCTGCTCGACCTTGGATTTTTAATTGCTCAACCAGATATTCTGCTGTTCGTTGAGTTGCCCCGGTCACTGCAACTTCGCTCGCAATTTCAGCCATCTCGTCACTGACCGCTGTTCGCTGTTCAGGATTTGTGCACCATTCGATCAGATGCTCCGTGAGCTTTTGAATATCGGATTCTGGGTTTCCGTTCGAAATGAATTCTGGCATGACCTCTTTTTCAGAGATCAAGTTTGTCAAAGTGATAAACGGACACGTCATCATAATGCGAGAAACAAAACGGCTGAACGTCGTAATGCGATACAAGACGGCTCCAGGGGTTTTTCGAGCCAACAGTTCAAGGCTGATCGAACCGCTTACCATCAGACAGCAGTCTGCACTTTCGATGGTTTCTGATGTTTGGTCGGTGAGGTAATTCAGCCTCACTTCGTCCGCCAGATCAGCACGAAGTTGCTCACACACTTGCTGGTGTTCTGCTTTGTAATTGCCCACAACGAAATGAACGTCTGGCACGGCCTGCTGAACTCGTTTCAGCACTTCCAACATGACGGAAAAGTTCTGATTGATTTCGTGATCGCGAGACCCCGGCAACACGGCAACAACAGGGCCTCCGTTTGCGTTTGCCTTGATGTCACTCAGCGTCTGTTGATTCAACTGATGTTCTGCCACTTCGTCGAAGAAGGGATGGCCCACCCATTTGGCGTTTACATTTCGTTTCTTGTACCACTCGTATTCGAAAGGCAGATTGCAGATAACATGGTCAACCCATTTGCGAACTCGGCGAATTCTCCAAGGAGCCCACGCCCAAAGTTGAGGCGGCATATAGTAAAAAACGGGGATGCCTCGTTTTTTGGCCGCTTTGGCAATCCACCAATTAAAGCCGGGGAAGTCCACAAGAACAACAGCATCGGGTTTGGATGCGTCAAAGTGCTTTTCTGCTTGGATCACCAAACGGCGAAACTGTGCCAACATCGGGATCACTCGCACAAACCCCATGACGGCAAGATCTGTCAGCAAGTACAGCAAGTTGCAGCCAGATTCTTTCATTTCTGGACCGCCGAATCCTTCGAACTGAAGATCATTCGACCGGTTCTGCAACTCACGAATCAACCCAGCGGCGTGTTGATCACCGCTTGGTTCGCCAGCAGAGAAAAAAATCTTCAACGTGAGCTCCTTCGTCGTCACCATCGGTGGTTGTCAGATTCTAACTGTCAACGAAAGCTTAGCTTCGCTTCAGCCGATGCAACAGGTCTGCAAGTTGTTCTGCTTCGGGACTCCCGGACTTGGGCTTAAACTTGGGCAGTGCCATTTTAAGGTCTCCCGTGCGGATCGCTTCGGAAGCTGTGAATTGAAAATCAGCCGCTCGCCTTGGCTGCTGCTTGCTGAAATGCTGCCCACTTGAATGTTCAGACGGAAGGTTCGAGGAAGCCTGAGTCAAATGGTACGAGGGCGCATCGGCAAATTCTGCCGGTTGCTGATCAGCATTGATCATGGTTTTCGGAATCTGCACGGCGGGTGAATTGGCATCCACGGCCAGCTGCAAACCCAAAAAGGGTATTGGCGAATCGCTGCTCATTTGCAAGCTGCTTCTTAGGCGTTCGCACCCGGTCAGGCTACAGCAGCAAAGGATGGCTAAAATTAACTTCATCATGATGTTAGTCATTTCACGGTTTGCGCGTGTCAGGCACCTCTTTGGCGACTTCTATTTCCAGCAAAAAACTTACTGAACTCGTGATTTCCATCAGTGTTTTTATTGAGACGAACACGCTTGGGCCAACTTTTCAGTCAAATTCCAGCAACCCATTTGGGCCGTTCATTTGGGCAGTTCAAACCCGACGTCAAAACCACAGAATCCAGTCCCAATGAAATCAACGGGGCAATTTTACCATTCTGGTCAAATTGAGCACAGATCAGTTCTTGGCGAATGCCTTCGTGCCCCAGCGTGTCGACAGCAGGGGAAGTGGATTTCGACAATTCGCATGTTTCGGACTTCTGCAGCGTTCTGTTTTGCAGCGTGCGATTTTCGCCACCGAGACGGGCTGATCCGTTTAGCAAAAGTGGGCATTTGCTATGATCCGAAGGGGGATCAGTGAAACGGCATTTTCACAACACGACTGCACCTCAACACTCAAGCGGCAATCAGCCTCACGTTTCACAACTTTTGTTTGACTGACTGAAATCACGATGAGAACCGACCTTCAACAGCACTACCAAAAACGCAACGAAGAAAGTCGCGACCTGCTGGAAGCATTTCAAGGCCACCGTGAAAAGGTCATGCAATTAATCACGGCCACTGCGACTCAATTACTGCAAGACGAAACTGCCAAAATGCCCAGCATAGCCTTATTAGGCGCTGGAAACTGTCTGGACGTCGATCTCAATCAACTGCAACGCAGATTCAATACTGTTCACTTGGTCGATGTCGACGGAGACAGTATCGCAATGGCGGCCAGTGCTTCGGCCAATCCCGAACAATGTGAATTGCATGCACCGTTTGATATCGCATCGCCGTTGATGTCTTTGTCTCGACAAGATTTCGAAATCACAAATTCGGAAGCGATGGCTGCGGCATTGCAAGCCTTGTCAGCGGAAGACCTCGCAAATCCCATCGTCGATGCGGACGTCGTGGTCTCTTTGTGTCTGCTAAGTCAATTGGTGGAAACTTTGTCTGGCATCATTGGCGAAAACCATGCTGCCTTTTCCAATGCGTTAAAGGCAGTGCGCGTGGGACATTTGCGGCGCATGTTGAACATGTTACGACCCGGCGGAGTCGCCATTTTGATTTCCGATGTTGTGTCGTCTGTGACTGCTCCAGAACTGGTTGATACCGATGACAGCGAATTGCCTGAATTGGTTCGAAAGCTTGTGGGAACTCAGAATTTCTTTAGTGGAACCAACCCAGCAACCGTCTTGGCAGAACTCAACCTGTTAACAAAAACAGCCGGCGGTCCAGAATCGGTGCATACCGTTGATCCTTGGAAGTGGCAGCCGGGAGAACGAACGTTTGCTGTTTACGGTATGAGAATCCAGAAAACTCGCCCTGATTCTGACGAGCCTGCTGCCGAATTTCCGGCGAATGATTCCGTCGAGCCCGGGGAGTAGCAAGCGGTATGTCTCGAAACATCATGCTAACAGTGGCCTACGAAGGATCTGCGTATCGAGGTTGGCAGATTCAGCCCAACGGTCTCACCGTTCAAGAATGCATTGAACGAGCCACCGAACGTTTGTTCGGAACTCGCCATAAATTGTACTGCGCTGGCCGAACGGATGCGGGAGTTCACGCGATCGGACAGGTCGCCAACTTTTCCACCGAAAGTACAATTGAAGCCCATCAGATTCGTCGAGGACTTCAGGCTTACCTGCCCGACGACATCGCCATTGTGCAAAGTCGAGAAGTCGCTGCGGATTTTCATTCCACGTTTTCAGCCATCAAAAAGCGGTATCGTTATTTGATTTACGACGGAGACATCATGCCTCCGTTTTACCGCCGATTTGTTTATTACCACAAAGGGATGCTGCAATCAGAGCGAATTGCGGAAGCTCTGACAGACCTTTTAGGACGCCAAGATTTCCGCTGCTTTGAAACTCAATATCCCAACAAAGCGACCAGCGTTCGCACGATTTTAGAAGCCAATATCCGTCGAGTCCCCATTTGGGATTTCTGGCAAGGACATCACTCGTGGCAAAGCCTCGATGCGCGTCACCACGAAGCAGCCGACTGTCCTTTACTGTGCTTTGAAGTGATGGCAGATGGGTTTTTATACAATATGGTGCGAGCCATTGTTGGCACGTTCATCCAGATTGGTCGAGGACGCAAGCCAGTCAGTCATTTAAAAGATGTGATTCAATCTTTAGATCGAGGTGAAGCGGGAACCAATGTTCCTTCGGAAGGCTTATATCTGGTCAAGGTCGATTACCCAGATGAATTGATGCACCCTGCGGCTGAGCAAAACACCAGTAGCGATTTCAACAAGGACCAGCCGCGATGAAAAAAGTTCACGTGATTGACTCTCATACGGGCGGTGAACCAACTCGGCTTGTCATCGATGGAGGCCCCGATTTAGGAACAGGGTCGCTTTCAGAACGGCTTGAAATTTTCAAAAACAGCTTCGATGATTTCCGGCGTTCAGTGATCTTGGAACCTCGGGGCTCCGACGTCTACGTAGGAGCCTTGTTATGCGAACCAGTCGATTCAACATGTAGTGCGGGAGTCATCTTTTTTAACAACACGGGCTACCTACAGATGTGCGGCCACGGGGCCATTGGACTGGTCGTAAGCCTTGCGTATTTGGGGCGCATCCAGCCCGGCATTCATCGCATTGAAACCACAGTCGGAAATGTTGAAGCAGAACTCCTCGATGATCACACGGTTCGAATTCAAAATGTTCCATCGTATCGATATCGCTCTCAGGTGACGGTTGATGTACCGAACATTGGCGTGGTCACAGGCGACATCGCGTGGGGAGGCAACTGGTTTTTCTTGGTGAATTGTCCCCAACTCAACTTTGATACAGCTCATGTAAATGAACTCCTAAAATACAGCACGGCCATTCGAAAGGCTTTGGATCAGCAAGGGATTTGCGGAGCAAACGGCGGCGAAATTGATCATATCGAACTGTATCAATACGGGAACGATTCACATGATGGTGCAGCAAAGCAGCAT
>CAYTUE010000011.1:36431-47889 GCA_964441085.1 uncultured Planctomycetaceae bacterium | reverse complement strand
ATGGTGCAGCAAAGCAGCATGATAGTGCAGCAAAGCAGTTAGAAGCCGTCAATTTTATGCTGTGCCCAGGCGGTGCGTGGGATCGATCACCCTGCGGAACAGGCACAAGTGCAAAGTTGGCCTGCTTGGCCGCGGATGGAACGTTGGAACCCGGACAAACGTGGAATCAGCGCAGTGTGATTGGAAGCCTATTTTCCGGAACCTTTGAACTGGCACCTCAAGACAATTGCGACCAGTCCTCTGGTCCCGTCATTATTCCTTGCATCACGGGCTCCGCATGGGTCAGTGCTGATTCCACGCTTTTGATTTCCCCCACAGACCCTTTCGCTTCAGGGATTCTCTTAACATGCCCGCCCCCAAGCACACCTTAATTGTCGGTGGAGGAATCGTTGGTGCGTGCTGCGCATGGTATTTGCGGCAAAGCGGGCGAAACGTCACGATCATTGATCAAGCTGATTTTGGAGCCGCCTGTTCTCATGGAAACTGCGGCTATATTTCTCCCAGCCATGTTGCCCCTTTACCTGGCCCCGGACAGTTACTGTATGGGCTGCGAGGCTTAATCAGTCGCAATGGGGCTCTGCGGATTCGTCCGGGAATGAACATGGGGCTTTGGTCATGGCTATTAAAGTTCGGAAAACGCTGCAACGCAAAAGATCGTCAGCAGGCCAGCCAAGCTCGACATGTGTTGCTTCAGTCATCTCGAACACTGTACGAAGACCTCATCGAATCCAATCACCTCGATGTGGAATGGAAGAAAGATGGACTGCTATTTGTCTTTCGCGACGCCAAAAACTTCAACCACTTTAGTGAACTTAACGACCGACTGACTCAACACTTCAATCTGACAGCAGAAGGTCTCGACGGCGCTGCCTTGGCAGAATTAGAACCGGCGTTGAAGCCCGGTCTTGCCGGCGCATTTCATTACAAAACGGATGCCCATCTTCGTTCAGACCGATTGATGGCGGAAATGCGACGGCTGCTGACAGATGCAGGAGTCAAGATCCAAACACAGACTCAGCTGTTGAAGATTCAAGGCAACGCCAGTTCGGCAAGCAACATTCAGACCGACCAAGGCGACTTGACCGCAGACGAATTTGTCATCGCGACGGGAGCCACGACTCCATTCTTGAATGCAGAACTGGGCTGCAAGATTCCCATTCAACCAGGCAAGGGCTATTCCATCACAATGCCTCGCCCCAAGCTGTGCCCGAAGTACCCCATGCTGCTTGAAGAAGTCCACGTGGGAATCACTCCGTTTGATTCTGGCTACCGCATCGGAAGCACGATGGAACTCGCAGGCTACAACCATGAAATGTCTGCTGAACGACTGCAATATCTGCAAGATGGAGCGACCGAGTTTTTACAGGAACCGATGGCTACGCCCGTTCAAGAAGAATGGTTCGGATTTCGCCCCATGACGTGGGACGGTCTGCCCTACATCGATGCGACTCCCAAGTACAAAAATGTTTGGGTCGCCGCTGGACACAACATGCTGGGCTTAAGCATGGGAACAGCAACAGGAAAGCTGGTAAGTGAATTGATTACCGGCGACACTGCTCATATTGACCCCACGCCTTATCGCATCGGACGTCCCGCTTAAGTCGCATTCGGTTTGCCGCCTTCCTTTTATTTTTCATTGGCCATGCCCTTCATTACAACAGAACCGATTGATTTTACAGCGGTGACCAATTCGGTCCGCAGCAATCGCGCGGGGGCTGTTGTGTTGTTTATGGGGACGGTGCGAGAATTCACAAATGACACTGTCACAAGTCGACTAACCTACGAAGCATTTGTCGACATGGCAGAAGTCCAAATGCAGGATCTGGCAGAACAGGCTCAGAAAAAATGGACGTTGTGTCACGTGAATGCCGTTCATCGCACGGGCGAATTGGCTTTAGGGGATATCGCCGTTGCTGTTGCAGTCAGTGCTGCTCATCGATCTGCCGCGTTCGAATCGGGACGTTGGCTATTAGACGAAATTAAAAAGAGTGTCCCGATTTGGAAGAAGGAACACTTCGCCGATGGATCAACAGAATGGCAGCACCCAGCCGCTGGCATGCCTTCTGCAAGGATTGCCAGCGACGATGCAATCACTCATAACACACCCACGGACCACACTTCTGCAAACAATACCGATTGTGATATCAAGGGACAGTCATGAGTGACCGCCCTGATTCAAAAACACGGTTCACAGAAGCTGGCAATCAACCGCGTCAGCTTATTGATTCCTTGGGACGAATTCACAACAACCTGCGGATTAGTGTCACTGATCGGTGCAACATCCGTTGCTTCTATTGCATGCCAGCAGACAACGTGCAATTTCTAGCGAAAAGCCGCCTGCTGTCGTTTGAAGAAATTGAACGTGTCGTCCGAATTGGCGTGTCGCTGGGTATCAATAAACTGCGACTCACGGGAGGCGAACCGTTGGTTCGCAAAGACCTTTCGGTCCTTGTGTCCAAGTTGTCCGTCATTGATGGAATCAAGGACATTGGGCTCACAACGAATGGAGTTTTATTGGCCGAACAAGCGGCCGAACTTCGCGCCGCTGGGCTCAAGCGATTAAACATTAGCCTTGATGCGTTAGACCCAATGGTTTTTCACAAGGTGACTCGACGAGACGGTTACGACAAAGTGATTGCGGGAATTCAGGCGGCGAGAAATGCTGGATTTGAACCCATCAAAATCAATGCGGTTGCTATTCGAAATCTGACCGAAGACCAATTGATCCCGTTTGCAGAATTGGCTCGCACAACGAACACAGAAGTTCGTTTCATTGAATTCATGCCCTTGGATGCCGATGGAAAATGGAACAATGATCAGGTGTTGCCAGCAGCTCAAATTATTGAAAAGCTGGAATCTCATTACGGCCCGCTTACTCGAACAAATTCGACTGCCGATCGGAGCCCTTCTGCTGATTACACATTCAAAGATCAAGTGGGAAAAATTGGCGTCATTCCTTCCGTGACTGCTCCTTTTTGTGCCAACTGTAATCGGTTTCGAATCACAGCCGATGGTAAGCTACGAAACTGCTTGTTTAGCTTAGAAGAAACGGACATACGGCAGCTATTGAGATCCAACGGAACGGATCAAGCAATTGGTGATGCCATGGTCAAATGCATTGCAGCGAAGAAGGCTGGTCATCAAATCAATTCGCCAGACTTTATTCAACCAGACCGACCGATGTATTCGATCGGCGGTTAACAGACTGTTGCGAAACCATCGCGGTGACAGCCCGCTGCATCACTTTTGAAGTGGCACATTGGGGGCAACCCGCAGCGTGAGAGGGTGAGCGAGGAAACGGACTCATCGCCCCAGGGTCAGCGGCTTGGTAGCCACAGGCTCGGGTTTATAGAGCCCGACTACAGAAAGTGAAGACCACGGCAACCTGCGAAACACCAGTCGAATACAGACGCAAACCATCATGGAGATCAAAAACACGCCACCTACATCTCGGGCTGACTCGTTGATTCATCTGTCCTTGCCCACGCAGGGGCTTCGGCTTGAAAGCTTCTGGCTTCTCCATTGCGATCATGCAATGAAATCGATTCTGCATGGAGGCACATCGGAGAATCGCTGATCGAAAGTGTTTTGTTTTCGCCCAACTGACCATCTGGTAAATAAGCCGGATCATTCAGAATGCTCAACCCAAGGTGCCACAGGTGCAATCGAATTTGATTTGTACGGCCAGTTATGGGCGTGCAGCTGATTAATGACGTTCCATCCGAATACTGATGCAGAAGCTGAAATCTGGTTTCAGCCGTTTGACCGTTGGCTTCATCAATGAGTCTCAGACCATGCTGTGCAGGTTCGGTTGCAATTTTTGCATCGCACCGGAATTCTGTTTCCTGCGGGCACCCGTTCACTCGAGCCAGATACTGCTTTGACACACTTCGCTGTTCGAACTGAGGCTGAATGAATCGCGCGACTGCCTTTTTACGACATAGCAGGAGGACTCCCGATGTGTTTGCATCCAGTCGATGAGCCAACAACGGATTTTCAGGGCGATACAGCTGCTGCAGAATGTACAGCAAAGTATTGCGATTAAAACGACCAGACGGATGCAAAGGAAGCGGTGCGGGCTTGTTCACGACAATGAACTGATCGTCTTCATGGATGATTTGAATATCACCATTGACGTCGGGTTCTGTTGTTTCTGGCAACAGGTTTTCAAACCGTTCGCCAGCTCGCACAATTCGCCCGCAGTCTAAGGGCACACTTTCTGGTTTCGATTTTCTCTTTCTTTGTCGTCGGCCATAACGTTCGCCGGGAACGATGAGGGAATTTTCGATCTTTGATTGCCAGCTTTCGCGAGCCACTTGGGGATGCCAAGTTGATAAAAAGTCGAGCAGCGGCATGCCATCATACTTTTGCGGAACGTTTAAAGGACGCTTGTTGAAATATGGCTGGCTGCCGGGCAATGGATTCACCAGTTGACTGAGTTGCTGATTTCGATCATGCACCAGCTTGGCCACCATGTCTTCCGGAGCGGTGTAGCAAGCCGGGCAGAATTCACCGGCAGAATACTGCGGTGACTGCTGAGCTTCTGGTGACACGACTTCTTGGCAGATGTAACACTGCGTGTATTCTGTTTCTTGAAGAGCTGGGTCAACGGCGACTCGTTGGTCAAAAACAAAGCAGTCTCCTTCGTAGTGATCACCTCCGCATTCTTCGAAGTACTTCAGAATTCCGCCGTCCAACTGATAAACTTTGTTGAAGCCTTCTTGCTCCATATAGGGCCCCGCTTTTTCGCAACGGATGCCTCCCGTGCAAAACATGACGATGGGCTGGTCTTTCATCGATTCTGGCAGCTTACGAACAGCATCTGGAAATTCACGAAAGTTGTCGACTTGAGCGGGAATCGCGTTTTTAAAGGTACCGATTTCAACTTCGTAGTCATTGCGAGTATCCAGCAAGTGCACAGGACGCCCTTCGTCGAGCCACTTCTTTAATTCCTTGGCGGCAAGCTTTGGACTGGTCCGGTGAACGGGATTCACCTTTTCCTGCCCGAACGCGATGATTTCGCTTTTGATCTTAATCAACATGCGATTGAAGGGTTGAGAATCGCTGAGGCTTTCTTTGACTTCAAGATCTTCGAATAAAGGATCTGTGCGAAGAATTTTGAGGAAGCCATTCATGTCACTTCGCTGTCCGGCAAGGAACATATTGATCCCTTCGGGACTAAGCAGAATGGTGCCTTTCAGACGGCAACTTTCAGTGGCTTCGCGAAGGTGAGTTCGTCGAGCTTCCAGTTGATCCAGTTCAACGAATCGGTACGACGAAATATTGACGAACGGCCCCACAGTGGTTGAGGCGATTGGGGTTGAGGCGATTTGGGAAGAATCAGAAGACATGGCACAACGTTTCGAGCAGCGAGACATTCATGAACATAAGCTCACAGGATACCCACTTGCAGATTCAGCTCAAGATCCTCCTGCGACCTTCCCTTCGTCCGGAAATTAAGGGGCCTTGCACATTGGAAACATCAGAAGAAAACAAAATTTTTTCGAATTGCCTTAATCCGCGCAGGTGACCACAGCGTTGATCCATTCAAACACCTACAATCTTGGCTAAATTCGGCCTTCCGTATACGAATTCAACAGACACAGAGTTCGCCACTTGCCCTAACAGAATCGATTTTCATGATGACTCGACGCCTAATCGCACTGACCTCCCTGTTTAGCTGTCTGACTCTGCTGACAGCTGGATGCGGATCTAAAACTGGAACTGAAGCTGGTGCTGAAGGTTCCGTCAAAGCCATGATAGCTGGAATGGAAGATGGACGCCCCATTGTGGTTTGGGAAGCCTTGCCAGAATCCTACCAAACTGACATCAACGAGCTGGTCCAGTCTTTCGGCAACAACATGGACCCCGCAGCATGGAAACAAATCACAGGACTCGTCAGCAGCGTTCACCAAATCTTGGACGGCAAGCAGGAATTTCTGCTGAATCATCCCGAGGTCTTGAACGCTGAGGATCCCGAAGTCGCTCAAGCAGCCGTGAAGCAGTCGACCAAGCTTTTGGGGGCTTTTCTGGACAGCATGCAAGACCTTGATCAGCTCAAATCATTCGATGGTGCAGCATTTATGACGTCATCAGGAAAACAGATGGTTCAGCATATTTTGGATTTACAGAAAACTGTCAAGGATGCTCCCGGCATGCAAGATAAGTCTCAGATACCGACATTGTCGAATATGAACGTCGAAACCATTGAATCCACGGATACCACAGCCAAATTAAAGCTCACCAGTCCAGATGGAAAAAGTGAAGAAATCGTCGACATGGTTCTGGTAGAAGGTAAGTGGCTTCCCAAGCAAATGGTTGACGAATGGGACACACAAATGGCGCAGGCTCAGGAACAAATCAAAGCATTGCCAGCCCAAATGGACAGCGTCAAGGGCCAACTGATGATGGTTTCAATGATGGCATCTGGATTCTTAAGCCCTCTTCAAGCTGCTGAAACTCAGGAACAATTCAACGATGCCGTTGCTGGCATTCAAGCCAATGCCGCTGGAATGATTGGCGGCATGATGGGTGGCCCTAGCATGCCGCCCCCGAGCAACAATCCATCAAGCGGTGGAATACCAAGCTTTGGAAACCCAGATCCGGGTGGCAGCAGTTCAAACGATTCAGATCAGTAACAGCAAACCATTCTGCATCGATTTGAAGAATAAGAAAACTGTTCCGCCCTCGTGAAAGAGGGCGGATTTTTTGTGGTGTCAGCGAATTTGGTTTGCGGTGTGATTAATGCCTTCCACCTTCCGACGAAAACGATCCAATCTCAAGCTGCCCATTTGGACCAGCGTGGTACTGGGGGTCTTGAATATCTCCCTGATGATGCTGCTCATCATCTCGCTGGCGATTGAAAATGCATGGCTGCCACTGGTGTTAGGATCAATTGCTCTGGGAATCAGCCTGTTTGGAATCACCTTCTATTCGTTTCTGACAATCAAAGAAATTCAACTCAATCGTCGCCAGTCAAACTTTGTCGATAGCGTCACTCATGAACTCAAGACCCCAATCGCTGCTCTCAGACTGTATCTCGACACTCTATTGCTGCGTGAACTCAAGCCTGATGATCGACAGGAATTCTATCAAACGATGAATGTCGAACTGGAACGCTTAGACCAGCTGATCAATCAGTTGCTTGAAGTGGGGCGACTCGAATCCATTGGCAGTCAAACAGATCCAGAATATGTGCCATTGGAAAAGGTCTTGAAAGCGGCAGCCACACAAGCTTGCCGACATCACCAAGTCGATTTTCACCAAGTCTTTACACTAGAAATCGAAGACTTAGCGTTGCATTCTCGCCGAATGCTACTGGACATGATTTTCGGAAATCTCATGGACAACGCAGTAAAGTACGGCGGCACCCCTCCCAAAGTCGTTGTGACAGCCAAAGCTCTTGGGCGAGATCGAGTCTTGGTTCAAATTCGAGACCATGGAAAAGGGATCCCTCAAGAACTTCGAAATCAGGTCTTCCAGCTGTTTTTTCGAGCCAACGATGAACTTCGAAGAACTCGCAAGGGAACGGGGCTTGGCCTACATATCGTGAAAACAATGGTCGGTATTATGAAAGGGCGAATCGCGATCACCGATGGACCAAACAATATCGGCAGTGTGTTTGAAGTCACGTTACCTGGGCGAGTCAACCGAAAGCGTGATGAACACCTGAATCAATCCCAGCAAGCAACCGAACCAGATTCTGTGATCGCCACTGATCGTGAATCAATATCGACAGCCGAAACAAATCATGCGATTGCCAAAACATTGCCAACCGAAAGCGAAACGGAATCATGAATCGAATTTTGGTCGTGGAAGATGAAGGAGCAATTGCTCGAGGCTTGCGCTTTAACTTCGAACAAGAAGGCTACGACGTTGATTTGGCTGCCGACGGAAAGACAGCACTGAACCTACATCGCAGCGCGTCGCCTGAATATGATCTCATCGTACTGGACCTGATGCTTCCAGAAATGAGCGGATACGAAACCTGTCGAGAACTCAGACTTGTTGACGCCGATGTTCCCGTGCTAGCCTTAACAGCAAGGACTCTTGCCGAAGATAAGGCTCAAGCGTTTGATTGTGGAGTCGACCAGTACATCACAAAACCATTTGCGCTACCAGAACTGCTCAGTCGAGTTCGCAATTTACTGGATCGCCGGCAAAGAGGTCGAGAAAACCAAGACGTCGTACGAGCCGTTTCAGACCTGGAACGGTTTGGGGACGTCGAGGTAGACTTTGGCCGTTTTGAATTAAAACGCGATGGTGAAGTGTATTCTTTGACAACTCGCGAACAACAATTGCTGAAGTATTTCTTGCAACACGAAGATGTCGTTTTAAGCCGCACGCGATTACAAACGGATGTATGGCGAGACGCCGCAGAAATCACAAGTCGTTCGATTGACAACTTTGTGATGCGGTTAAGAAAGATGATTGAACCAGATCCATCCAACCCCAAACATCTGATTTCAATTCGAGGAACAGGCTATCGATTTATTCGTAATCTCGAAGGATAACGAATCGATCGGCAATCGCAGTTGCATGCCTGCCCGATGGCAGTTGCATGTCTGCCGATGGCAGTTGCGCCTGCCCAATGGCACCGCCACTTTGAAAACAGGTCCAAGCGGACCTGTTTTGCTAACCACAGCGAACACCATGCAGCTGATCTAACCAAACCACAAAGATCAGCCACACACATCAACACTTGGCTACTGTGCTTCTGCTTCAATCAAAGCACTGTCACCGGCGAGGCTTTGAATGGCATGAAACATTTTGTCATGCACATCGCTTCCCGCACCGACTTCTAAGAACGCAATTTTACCAGCTTTGTCGATGATGACCGATTGCGGAATCCCGTGGACATCAAACAGATCGGCCACCTTTCCATCGTCTAAGCCAACTTGAAATTTCCAGCCTTTGCGTTTCAAGAATGCTTCGACCGCCTTTGGACTTTCCGACTGGTTGGCTCCGATAAAGACAACCTGATTGGGATCAAACGAACCTGTTGCTCTGATCATTTCGGGAAGCGCCCGCATACATGGACCGCACCAAGTTGCCCAAAAATCGATAACAACAACCTTGCCACGCTGTTCGGAAAGCTTGAATTCCGATCCATCAAGAAGCGTCAATTGGAAATCCTTGGCTGGGGTGCCTACCAACGAAGATGGTGAACCAAACGTTGCCCCACCCGCAGCAACATCTTCGTATTCAGGGGAACGAGCAGCCTTTGGTACCCAGTCTGCATACGCAACATCACTGGCATCCGTGGCAACACTGCCTATTCTTAATTCTTTAATGTCAGCAACAGAAACACTGCAGTCTCCCAGAGCTTCAGAAAATCCGTCCAGCCTTTCATCGGTCCATTTCTTAGCAGTGACAGTTAGACGACGACCGTCCTTCAACACAGCTTGAACAACTTGATCTGAAGGGTTAGCAGTAGCGTTGCTGGGATTGGCCTGAATTTTGGTCGCTTCAATGTCCTTTGATTCGCCTTGCAGTTTAGTCAGCGTTTCTGCATGCAACCAGACAATACTGGAAACGAGGTTTCGATCAAAAGTAAAGTCATCAAGCCGAGACTGAAACCTGATCTGATTGCTGTCTAACGAAACTAAGTCACCGCGAAGCAGATCAAAATTGCGTCCAAATAGAATTTGCTTGGGCGGGCTATCTGTGCGGAAACGCGGGATCGTCAACAACCGTTCCAAGTTTTCTGAATCAACGAACACAGAAGATTCTTTGGCACCAGACTGTTCTACGGAAATGTCTTTTAAAATCACGTGTGTCGGATCAAAGGTTCGAAACAACTTTAAGTTCATGGAAACTGCGTTTCCCTTAATGTCGCCTAGGGTAACTTTGGTTGAGTATTTTTTTTGACCGTTGACGCTCACGCTCAGAATGTCACCTGTGACATTCATTGAAATTTCAGCTTCACGACTTGGAGTCATCACGGGGCGTGATTCGCCCACACGCTCACCTTTCAAGTTACGGATAATAATACAGTTATCCCACATCGCTACAGAAGCACCGATTCCACCACTCGCCGTATCTGGGCTGTGAACAAACTGACGAACTTCAAGAGTCGTCAAACTATGCTTCTTCCATTTGAGATTGAACTTCAACGTCCCCGGTGATGCCAGCTTAGAATGGCCAAAACGCCCTGGAGCACGCATGACGATTTCATTTTCTGTGCGGGGTTCTACAGCGGCAGCAACATTCTTTTCATCGCCTACATTTTGTGTTGCTTCCTCTGAAAAGTACCAACCGACATCTTGACAAGACACAGCATTCAAACCACCTAGATTTGCCAAATCCACGGCCTTCACCATGTCGTGAGACAGTCGATGACTTCCAGCAAACGATTCGAAAACAATGTGTTTACTATCAATCGATTCAATTCGCCCCGGCAGCGTGTCCTTATTCTTCAGATAGATTTTGTCCGGCCAAACTTTGTCGCCCTTTGAAGATGGCGTAGCCTTTGTGTTCGACAAAATAATTTTCGCATCGGCATTGGCCAAAGGCAAAGCATCTCTGCTACCAGTAGGCTGCCAGCGAATCACATCACCCGGCTTTCCTGTTCCAGCAACGACTCGCCCTGAAATCATCCCATGGCTCGTTCTAAGCAGATGCTTACCAACGATATCAATGGGCTTTTCCGTGTCCGCTGGTTCAGAAAATCGAACTAATGAAATCCCAACCAGTTCAGACGAAATCGGCTGATCTGAACATTCTGATTTCAACGTGATCTGACTACTGGTCATGGAAACCAGCTCGCCTTTCAAGGTCGCCCCGTCTTGAAAACGCAGAAAAGTGTTCGCACCTTGGGACACTTGCGAGCCTTTGAGATTCACAATTACGCTGCGAAAATCTCCTGCCGCAATCAGTTGATCGGCTGGCTGCTCGCCCGCTTCGGTGTGCGCCTTAACGACATTCCAATTGGTCCCATCGAAGGTCTTCAATTCACCGTACCGGCCCGTGCCATCTGTTAATTGCGCCCCCGACTTGGAACCGTCGTACGCGAAAGAAAATTCGTTGACATGCAACGTCTTAATTTTCACGTCCCCCCGTTTATTTTCAAAATAAATGCCAGGTTCAATGCCTGGAATTTGGTCGGGGATGTCTGTTAATGAACACAATTCTTCACCTTGCTGATTATGAATGGTGATCGTATTGTTTTTCCGATCCCACTGAATCTGCAACGTCACTTCTCTTTGTTTTGCATCGAGCGAGTCGTAAATAACGACCAAGTTATCCTTCTGTCGTAGAACCAAAGAATTTTTCTGAGACTCAATACGAGGAAGATCACTTCGTGCCTCTTTAGATTCTGGAGCACCAAAACCAAACACAAAATCGAGCTTCTTTCGCCACTCGACAGTGAGATCGATTCGAACGCCGTCTGGAAGTTCTGATGCACAAACAAGATTGATGTAGTGTCTCGTGCTACGCACTTCGCCTGAATCTGAAT
>CAYTUE010000011.1:24885-36331 GCA_964441085.1 uncultured Planctomycetaceae bacterium | reverse complement strand
CGTTACCGTTGCTTAGCGTCAGCAAAGGCTTGGGTTCCTCCTTCGTCGCTACGTTCTTCGCCGCCATGTTGTCTTTTTTCGGTTGGCCTTCTTCGTCAGCGGCAAGCCCACTTGTCTGCAGACCAATCGTGGCAAACGCAGTGATCGTGCATAACGTGACGCACATCCAATCCCGGCGAAGCTTGAAAATCGCGGAACGGAACGAAACTTTTGAGTGCGTGAATTGCATTTGATTTTTCATCGTTCGTAGACTGGTAAAAACTTGAAGTTGAGAGCCAACGCAAGCAGCGAAAACGAAGTGGAATAGGCAGGACCATGTTGACTTTTTCCAATCTGACCATCAGCCAACTGGAGGTCTCGCAACTTGGTAATTGTATCACGATTCCATTTTTTCCAAGTCTCATAATCCGTCTGGAAAAGCGCTTGAGCTTGGTAGTAGCGTAAGTAAAAAGGCCAGTTATCTTGCAACATACAATGAGCAACCACATGACCTTTGGTGGCCTCAAATTCCTTCCAATGAGTTCGCTTGCCGATCGCGTAAACAAGACAGGCGATGGTGCTTCGGGCTTGTGAGCTGTTAAACCCACTGCCACCGTGATACGCGACTTCTCCAGTCGCATCTGACGTCATGCTTTTCATGTATTCAAGGGCATCATCGATTGATTCATCGGGAACGGCAATCCCAGCGTTCCTCGCGGCCAGAAGGCCCATCAGCACCGCGCCGACAATCGAAGTGTCGGCCGTTCGATCGTTCGGACTGTAGCGCCAACCTTTATTGGGATTCTTCTTTTGAGCAGTCACAGCCAAGCGCACGGCAAGCTCCAAGGCTTCGCCAATGGTACGTTGTTTACTGTTTTTCTTCTGCCCCGCCCAAAGCATCTCATCGTCGACAGCACCATAAGCTTCGGCCAAGGCAAGCATTGAAAATCCATGAACATACATGTTGCCTTGGATGTAACCTGTTTTGGGGCTTTGATCAAGAATAATGTGTCGCAACGCTTTCCGAATGTGATTGGAATACTTTCCAAAATTTGGATCTTCGCCCGTTGATAGAAATGCCATCACGCACAGACTGGCAACGCCATTGACTTCGTTGCCATGACGATTAACTCCGACTCCCCATGTCCCATCTTCTCGTTGAGTCGCAGCAAGATAGGCGGCACCTTTTTCGTAGATATTGTGTACTTCGCTGGGGATGCCTGTGCCTTCACGGATATCAAGGACTTCAACTTGGCCATGACAAACAGATCGGCTGCCGGTCATTGCCCAACAGACTGATACCAAGACACATAAATGGAAGAAGTGTTTCATAATTTGTGTTCGGGTTAAGTAACCGAAGTCACTAGGCTTCGGGATTCAGGATTCAGGATTCGATGGACAAATAACTGAGCTCTGAAGAGTTCAGCAATAACTTCTCAACCTACCTTTGGACGCGGCAAACCGCGATTTCTCTCGACATGTCTCGACATCATCACTGTGTTTTCTCAAGACTCTCAAAGTACTTGTCTAAACCGTAGCGAAATTCTTCGGCAACTTCTTTTTCGGATTTCCCGGTCGCCTGCTGAACGGCTCTCAGCCGTTCCTGAGCCTTCTGTTCGTCAGCTTCGCCCAAAAGAGCAAGAGCAGAAATCGTCATGTCTTCTCCCTCTCGCGTAAGAGGCCCACTTGAACGCTTCGCTTGCAGCAGCCATTCGATCGCTTCTGATTCGGCCGCAATTGCGCCCGCTCCCGTATCAGGTTCGCCGAGAATTTTCGCCGCATCGTTCATCGCGTTCATCGAACTGCTGATTTGTGTGATTTCATCTTCGAACTCTGAACTGGAATCAAGACCATGAATTGCATCAATGACGGTCTTGGCACGATCCTCAACTTCTTGTTGCGTCTTCATCAAAGCCTGAGCCATCTGTTGATAGTTGGCCAAGTCAAGTTGAGGCTTCGCTTGCTGTAGAGCTCGAGTTTCCTCACGCAAAGCGATTTCCGCTTCCAAGATTTTCATGACTTCCAAAACAATCGACGGCGGCAAACTTGCTCCTCCTCCACCTGCCGACGATCCACCTTCTGGAACCGGGTCCACAAGTTGTTCGGCCCAACGATCGAAGGTGTCGGCCAGCAATTCCAAATGAGCAATGGAACCACCTGATTCGTTCGCCGCAATTCTTTCTGACACATCCGTTAACTGTTGTGTGACGTCTTCGCTTTTCATTTCTTCTAAGACAGTCTTAAACTTTTGTTCTTCAGTTCGATTTGCGTAAGCTTCCATATCGTCCTGAATATTTTCTGTCGTGGTTCGATGCAAAAGCTCACGGCTGGAAAGAAGTTCAGAACGATCTTTGGTTGGCTTCTTGACAGACTGCCCCAAAATGCCGAACTCTTTCAAAGTGGTTTCGTTGACGTCCTGAGCAAGTTCAATCTGACGGCGAGACATCGCCTTCAGCCGTTTCACGAAAGTACTTCCTTCAAGGTTTTGAACAATCTGTTTGAGTTCCTCAGCCACCTTTTGAAATTCAACCAAAAGCTCTTCATGCGCCTGAACTGCACCTTCCAATTTCTGACTCGCAGAAGAAGGGCCATCACCGGCATTCGTACTACCGGCAGTTCCATTATCCTGAAGCTGCACGGTTGGAAGTGACAGCCTTCCGCCTCCTGCACTTGCGCCACCGCCTGCCTGCTCTGCATTCCCAGCCGTCTTATGGGGCGCGTCCATACTGGATTCTTGAGTACTGATGGAAGGCACTTTCGGTGAATCGTCCCCTCCTGGCTTACTGTCTCCATGACTGGCAACGGGCGGTTGGCCAGAAGCCGCATCAGCCGCCTGTTTCAACATATCAGACACAGATGCCATTCGGTTCTTGGTAATGTCATCCATTCTTTGCAGCATGTTGGACAACTTTTCTAGCGTTGCCACATCAAACTGATCATTACGAACCGCTTCTTTGGTAAGCGATACGCCAATTTCGGTAAGAGCATCCAAGCGGCGCGCTTGGGCCTGTTCTGATGCAGCTTGCGCGAGAATCTGATTTCGGTTTTCCGGTCGGTCTAATTCCTCGGCGTTCAAATTACGAAGTTCCACGTTCCGTTTAAACAGTTGTTGCTCGCGCTCGTAAGTTTCCAAAGACTGCTTGAACCACTGTTCCATTTGACGACTCAACCAAATCGCATGGTCTTCTTCGTTTAAAACAAAAACGGTGTAAGTTGGAGAATAGACTCGTTCGCGACCAGGCATGTAGTCTTGCACGAACAAACGTAGCTGAATCACTTGAGGTGGAATTTCTAACCGTGACGGAGAAAACGTGGCGATCGCAGTCAGCTCATTGGATTCAGAAGTTCCTGCAGCCACAATTTTTTCGCCAACAGAACGATCGTAGTTGGCTTCTTGTGCCACTTTCCCTTTCCATTCCAGACCGATCGTTTTGACTCCAAAGTCATCCGACGCGTCCACTTCAAACGACAAAACGTCTTTTTCCATGATCACACGTTCCTGCTCAAGTTTGCGGCAAACAAGAGAAGGTTCTTGATCTGATTCGGAACGAATTTTCAACGTAAGAGGCTGCTTTGCTGTCAGCCCCAACGCATCTTTCCATTGAAACTCCATCACGCTTGATGCATTCACTTGAACGGCAGTCGTTTGAATACTGGGACCATTCACCTGAATGAAACTGCCATTGGCAGTTGCTTCTGCGAGATCACGTGTGGCAGTTCCCGCAAATTCCACTTCGCTGCCCTTCACCATCGTGACTACACCTCCGCGAATGTCCTTCACGACAGGTTGGGTACGTTCAAGATAGTCTGGCAAAGTGATGTTGGCCAAGAGGCGAGAAAGTTCAGGTCGAGGCACTGGCGTGATTTCAACCGTCTCGCGAATATCACCAATCGCCATCGTTAATTCAGAAACTTCTTTCAACGGTGGAAGTTTGAATTCGTAACATCCGTCATTCTGTGACACCGAAAGTTTTGTACCACCGATAGAAGCCAATCCAGATTCAGGAGTCCACTGGCTTCCAGAAGACAGGGTTGCATTCAATGAAGATTTTTCCGCAACGGGAACCACAAGTTGTTCCGGCAGATTTTCGATTTGAGCAAACGTATATCGTTCCGTGTGCTTCCAAGGCATCAGCCAACGCACAAAGGCATTGCTTCCCGCGGCGGGAACCCAAATCATTGCAGCAATGGTGATCACAGCTGGAATACCGGCAATGAAGGCCCATCGGATATGCAGGGGATGCGGAACCGCGTTGTTGAACTCACGGTCTTTTGTTTCTTCATCAACTTGAGCCAAAGCGGCTCGAGTCAGCGTTTCACTCCGGTGGCTTTCTTCGTCGTTGTTCACCAATTCAATGATGCCCAACAGCCGATCACCCAAGCGTGGAAATTGGTATTTTAGCAGCCGAGCAACTTGTTCGAGCTTTCGGCTTTTCCAAATCCACTTGTGACAAACAAGAGGAAACCAAACTCCCAGCCCCAGTGCTCCCACAACCAAAATCGCCGCCCGAACCAGCGCAGGGGTATCAAAAAAACGATCAAGCGTGAACACCAGAAGGTATGAAACAAGCAAGCCAAACGCCGCTGCCAACAAGCCTTCAGCAAGCTTGATGGTCCACACCTGCTTTTGAAAGCTCGTCAACTTGTCTCGCATACGATCGGGGATTTCAATTCCCGACTTGCTGTTCGCCAAATTCATTTTCATTCGTCCAAAAACTGATTGCTGACCAGTCGACTTAAACTTTTCCCACGAACTTACGGCCAGCCCAGAAGGCAGCCAACATCACCACCAGCATTCCCGCCCAACGTGGATCTGCCCACAAACGAATTCGCTTTCGTCTGGGTTCTGGCTCTTCAAGTGCAGCTAACGCATCGAACACCTCACGGATCTGGTCTGTTTTAACCGCCTTGCCACGAGTGATTTTTGCGATCTCATTCAGCACTTCAAAATTCGCTGGCTGTCCAAGCTTTTCACGCGGGGCACCCTGAACACTGATTGTTGTTTCAAGAGTCGACCCGTTTTCTCGGCAGGTCATAATGATTTGATGTTCTCCATTTTCTTGCGGCGAAAACACGCCGGTGAACAGTCCCCATTGACCTTCACCATTTTCAGCCGAAAGCTTAATGGTTTCCGTATTCGCAGACGGAGCAATCACTTGAACATTCACCGTTCCCTGTTGCAGGGGTGCTCCTGATAACGTCATCACGTTTGCGTTCAATGCAATCGCGTCGCCCACTTTGGGACGATCGGGCGAGTAAAACAGTCTCATCGAATCACCGCCCGCCATGTTTCGTTGGTAAGCCATCCATCTGGCAACTTGGCCCCAAAACCGATAGTGATACTTGTCTTCGACGCCTTCTCGCCAACGCCATGCAGCGTCCGTACCCATGAATAAAATCTTACCAGATCCGTACGTCTTGGTGACTAACAAGGGAATTCTTCCGTTGTCGTTGCTGTCAGTTGCATGAACCGCAAGCGTTTCCGTTCCCGCCTTGGCTCGCAAAACGGGAGCGTACCATTGAAAGCCCGGAAGATTTCGCCACACAGATGCGTTTGCAGCTGGTGTATCAGCGAGCTTCGTTAGCAAACTCCTTTGTCCCGATTCGGTCAGTTGAAACTGGGCTTGCGTTTGAGACCCCCAGCCTCGAGGCTGAGCATCATCTAGCAGAACGGGGTAAAGATCAGAGAGATCGGTTCCAGCAAAAGAAAAGTGTTTTCCACGAAACCCTGGCATGAAAATCAATCCACTGGCTTGGCTTTCAACCAGACCTTTCATGCGTTCGCAATCTTCAGTCGTTAATTGACCTTCCTCAACACCCACGTCGCCCAAAAAAATCACATCGAACGTTCCCAGTTCCTCCAGCGTCTGCGGGAATTGATCAATGTAGTCTTTGCCGCCCCCCACTTTTTCTAACTGAGGATGAAACAGCAGACAGGAAACATCGACTCCGGGATCACGAGACAAAGCGTTGCGTAGATACCGATATTCCCAACGAGGAAACGATTCGACCACCAAAACTTTGAGTGATTCTTTGCGAATCGAAATCGGCACATCCATTTGATTGTTAATGGTAATGACTTCACCGTCCTGCTGAGGAACGCTGAGTGTCAACGTGTATTCGCCCGTTTCCTTTGGCATCCAAGTAAACGCATCTTGTAGCGTTCCGTTGGCGGGGATCTGAATTTTGGCCGTAATTTCGTCTCCATCAGAAGACGACAGCGAAGCAATCAGGGTTGTTTCACGAGCCATCGTGCTTTTGATGGAGTAGGGAATTCGAGTCGGTTTTTGAACCACACCAAACGTGGGAGCATCTAACGAAACGATTTCGATATCGGGCAGAGCATATTCGCTTCCGACTGCGACAGGAAACGCGGGAACTCGCTGCATTCGCATTCGAGTGGCTGCTTGAGTCGGCGAATGACCGTAGTTCCACGAGCCGTCGGTAAACATCACCACACCACGTAGGTTTTTGTGCTTCTCCAGAATATGATCCAATGCAGCGTTTAAGTCGGATGCTTTCTTCGGTTCCTTCAGTTCAGAAGAAAACGGCTCAATCACGACATCAATCTTTTCGTTGAACGGTTCCCAAATTGCGTTTTCCAGCATGGGCTTGATCCACTCCGCCCGTGTCATCGCATCAAAAGAACCATCTTCAATCACATCTTGAGTATCCATGCTTGCTGATTCGTCCCATAGAACGGCAAGCACGGGATCTTCATCTGGCACAAAATCTTCAATCCATTCCGGCTGATTGATTGTGTACGCGACTAAAATGACCATCAGCATCCTCAGCGTTTCAAGGGAAATCATCCCCTTGCTGAAATCGGAACGCTGCACGGCCAGCCACGAAAAGACCGCCGTGATCAAGACTAACAAGATCCCAAACGTCAGTGTGAAGGGCGTGTAAAAGAGTGTTGGAAACCAGTCCATTAAATGGCTCCTCCGGTTGTCGGTTGAAGCTCAGTTTGCGGTTCTGGCTTGGGTGGCAAACAAAGAACTGCTTCAACAAGCAGCGCGATGCCCATCATGGCCATAAAGATCTTCCAGACTTCACTTGCCAAGGATTTGTTACTTCCCAGTTGGTCGTCAATGATGTGAAATTCGAGGCCTTCAAACAGTTGATTGATTTCGTCATTGGAAATCGATCCAGACGTGTCTTCCACGCTGGGCCGATTCAAGGCAATCATCTGGTTTTGATTTCCGTAGACTCCTGCGTTGAAAGGTCGCGATTCAGCCAGTGCTGCGGATCCCGAGAGCTGATTCAGTTCGACCACATTGTTTGCTGGCAAAGTTCCTGCCACCAGTTGTCTTGCTTTCCCAATGGAATTGGCCGCCTGATTTAAAGCTCGATGAATCATCGCATAAAGCACGTGGCCCTGTCTTTGCAAAGACGAATAAGCTCCCGTGGGCAACGTCGAACAGAAGTAGATCCCACCCGTATCTGTTGACTGGCGAGTCAGCAACATGGAACCATCGCTTAGCCTTGCCAACATCCGGCTATCTTCCTTACCCATGTTCAGTGAACAGTGTTGGTAGACCTTGACTTCATCCACAGGCAAAGCAAGACCATTGCGAGACTTCTGCAGCAATCCGTCTTCGTTTCGCCAAAAGTTGACCGTCCCAGCTGCTTCATTCGTATTGCGTTTCCAGTCACCCCACGACACCCCAGTAAATTCCGTGCTGTCGGTCTCTTTCGGCGGAAAAAACACAACCGTCCGTCCGTTGTTCACAAAGTTCATGATCTGCTTGGCTTCGCGTTCCTGAGGTAACCGAGCGTGCCAGATCAACAGTGCGGTTTCGTTCCAGTCAATTGCTGCGAGCTGATCCGTGCCATAAACATTCGTTTGGTAGGTTCTGCCCTTGAGCATGGGAGCATTTCCAACCAAAGCAAAAGCATCTGCTTCGTCTTTGGAATCAGAAACAATCACAGTCTGTAACGTAGGAAGCTCCGCAAACGAAAAGTAGTAAACGTTGTCTGTTTCGTTTGAATCTGCGGGCAGTTCGACTTTGCCCCAGCCAGTATCAATGCCGCCGTCCAGCGGAATGCGATGCCCCGTGAGACTGAACGCTTCATTTTCGACATTCACATCGAATACGGATCGCACACCATTGATTGTGACTTCAAGAGGAATGCGTTCAATGCCTTCGATATCCTGCGTACGTTTGATGTCGATATCCAAGACCAGTTCTACGCCCTGATTCACTTCAACTCGTTCCGCTCGGCTCACGGTCACGGAATAATTACTGACTGGATTGTCAGCAAAATTTAAAACGTGAAACCTGACACCATCCCGTTCAGAAAACTCATCCTTCAAAGAACTCCAGCGACTGCTTTGTGAGTCCCAGTCGTTTTGTCGAGCATCCGAACACACCCAGACATCCGTTCGACCGGTTTGATTGTCGGCAATATATTCCAAGGCGACTTGCATCATTGTGGGAACATCGGCGGTTGAATCAGTCGCCCTTGTTTTCGGGTAGTCTGCCAATGCTGCTGCGGATTCAATTTCAACTGCTTGGTGATCCGTGCTTTCGATTAACACAATCTGCTGCGAACTTCCGAATGCTCTGATCATGCTGCTGATTTTCTTCAGCCCAGAATTCAGCTTCGTTTCACCAGAAAGCAGATTTTGTTGCTTCATGCTTGCCGAACGGTCAAGAATGACGATCACGGTTTCTGGCTTTCCGCCAACGATCGAACCAAACCAGTCGGTAGCCAACGGGCGACTGATCGCAAAAAGCAGGCCAGCAATTGCCAGCATCCTGGCAAGCAAAATCATCACATGCTTAACGATCGCCATTCCACGATGTGTCTTTTTCGCGGAAAGAAGGAACATCATTGCCCCCCATTCAACGGTCTGATGGCGACGTTGATTGATCAAATGAATCAGGATGGGCAGGCCGATCAGGGGCCATGTATACACCCAAATGGAATTTAGAAATTGCATGGTCTATTTCTTCGTGGGTGCCCGTTCAAGCAGAAATCTTGCCAAGACATCACCATAGTGTTCGCCAATACTGACTCGGTTGTAGTCCACAGCCGCATCGCGAACGACGACCTTCAACCCTTCGAGATACCGCCTTACTTCTTTGCGATATTCATTTGCCACGATACTGGGATCAGCCAATGTTGCGGGGCCGCCTTCCAGATCCACAAAGCGAATCGGTCGATCGAAATCAAAGTGAATTTCTTGTTGCTCTAGCAAGTGAAAAACAACCACGTCGTGTTTGCGATAACGCAAGTGTTGAAAACACTGATTCAGAGACTCTGGTTTGACAAACAGATCTGAAATGACGACCACGAGTGCTCGCTGACGAATCTTTTCTGCTGCTTCATGCAATGCGTCGACAAGCCCTGTTTCACCGTGCGGCTTAAGGTTTCCCAGTTCGTCTAAAATGACTCGCAGGTGCCCCGCATTTCGCTTAGGTTTGATTTCTTTATGAAACTTTTTGTCGGCACAATACAGCCCAACCGCATCCCCTTGTTGCGATGCTAAAAAAGCTAACGTACCAGCAACTTGCTTGGCATAATCCAGCTTGGTGATTCCGCCGTTTGAATAGCCCATTGAACCACTGGTATCGACAATGAAGCACAGCCGCATGTTGGTGTCGGCTTCAAATTCTTTGATGTAGTGGCGATCGGTTCGACCATAGGCTCGCCAATCTAATCGGCGAGTATCGTCGCCAGGAACGTACTTTCGATATTCAGCGAATTCAAGACTTGATCCCCGATGAGGACTACGGTGCATACCAGCCACGCTGCCCATCATGGGCATGCGAGTATGAAACGGTAACGCGCGTAATCGAGCAAGCACTCCTGGTTCTAGAAAGTCTCGGTTCTTGTTTTGGTCTTGATCTTGTGACATGGGGCACGCCGTGTTGAATCGTGTTGTCGGGTGTGGAAACCTCAGCGAGGTGTTTCGGCAATTCGAATTGAATTTTTTGCGTCGCCGAAGTCACCAGACTTCGGGATTCAATTGACTGGTCACTGAACTCGGACGAGTCCAGCGACGTCTTCTAACTCAAACTTTTGCACCTCAAAACGCCTAACCTTCTTTACTGAGATCATTCACCAATCGGCGGACAACATCGCGACTATTCATGCCTTCGGATTCGGCGGCAAATGTAGTTAAAACTCGATGCCCCAACACGGGTTCAGCAACTTCAAGAATGTCTTCCAGACGAACCATATAGCTGCCATGCAGTGCGGCACGCGACTTGGCTCCAAGAATTAAATACTGAACCGCACGAGGCCCCGCTCCCCAACCCACCAACGGCTTCAGCCATTCAGGAGTTTCATCGCTATTGGGGCGAGAACGACGAGTCAAATCGACCGCAAATTCATAGATGTGGTCTGGAACGGGAACTCGACGCACGAGTTCTTGAAATTCCATGACTTGCTCGCCTGTAATGATCTTTTCCAACTTAGGAAACTGACCACCCGTTGTTGTTCGAGCAATTTGGATTTCTTCGTCGCGGCTGGGGTAATCGACTTCGATCAGAAACATAAAACGGTCAAGCTGAGCTTCAGGCAAGGGGTACGTGCCTTCTTGCTCGACCGGGTTTTGAGTCGCCAAAACAAAGAACGGCTTGTCTAAATGAAACGTCTTTCCGGCAGCCGTGACTTTATGTTCTTGCATCGCTTCTAACATGGCCGCCTGAGTCTTCGCGGGGGCCCGATTGATTTCGTCTGCCAAGACAATGTTGGCAAACACAGGCCCCTTGATGAACTCGAATTCTCGTTTCCCGCTGCTGGCACCGTCTTGCAGAATGTCGGTGCCCGTAATATCCATGGGCATCAGGTCGGGAGTGAACTGGATGCGAGAAAAATCGAGCGACATGGTCTCTGAAAGGCTGCTAATTAAGAGTGTCTTCGCAAGACCTGGCACTCCCATCAAAAGAGCATGCCCGCGAGCGAACAGACAAATCGCCAAACGTTCAATCACATCGTGCTGGCCAACAATAACCTTTCCCAGTTCATCCTTGAGCTCTTGGTAGACAGCTCCGAGGCGATCAATCTTGGCAACATCATCAGATTGCATCTGGGTGTAATCACTCGCCGACGACATAAATTCTCCTGAGTAAACTGCCTGCATGGTGTGTATTGCGCTGTATCAGTGGATACATGCGTCATTCACGATCTCCCAAGCGCCAAAAGAAAGTCGTATTTTGGAAACTTTTAACGAAAACAACGGCAATGCAGCCTGTCAGCAGCGTCCCCACTGCGTTCCCCCCCCCGTGGGCCACTAAAATTCCAGAGACACTCCGGAATTGGGCAATGACACTGTTCTTTCTTCAAGGAGCAGACTGTGTGCTTCTTTCCGGATCAACAGCCGCTTGCTTGCGTCCCTCGCCGGCCCCACCCAAGCAGTCAGCATTCAAAACAATTCGACATACGAACTCACGATCGACCGTTCCGGCAGTTCGCCGTGTTTTACCTGCAGATCATCTGTGTCCCATTCATGGAA
>CAYTUE010000011.1:16849-24785 GCA_964441085.1 uncultured Planctomycetaceae bacterium | reverse complement strand
GTTCCGGCAGTTCGCCGTGTTTTACCTGCAGATCATCTGTGTCCCATTCATGGAACTGGCATGACGGTGGCTTGTTCGTTAAAAAGTGAGTCCTGAAAGGCATTCGTTGAATGCACAAGGACGCGCTCAATCTCTTCTTGGCACTTTGATCCACGCTCATGAACCACAAGCAAAAACGACAATCACTCATCGCAGGTCTATTATTCGTTGCTTTGATCACACAGCAGTCTTTCGCAGACAAGCCGAATGTTCTCTTCATCGCGGTGGATGATCTCAACGACTGGGCTGGTTACCGTGGAAACCAAGACGTGATCACTCCTAACATGGATCGACTCGCAGCGCGAGGCACATGGTTTTCGAGAGCATACTGTCAATACCCTGTCTGCGGACCATCGCGAGCCAGTGTGATGACAGGGCTGTACTTTCATCAGTTAGAATCAAAAAAACTTCAGATGAAAGATAATGACGTCAAGGAAAAAGTAGAGTCGATGGGATCAGCCATGCTTCATGACTACATGAAACAACATGGCGATTACAAAACCATGGCCGTTGGTAAAATCCTGCATCGCCACCTTCCGGTGAAGAGTCTGAATATGTCTGGAGGACGTGGCAGTTGGGATCACAACAAAGACGAAAACGGAAAAGACATCGAATCCAACTGGAAAAGCAAAAAGACGCTCACGGACTGGGCAGCATACAACGGCAAAGAAAGTGACATGAGTGACAGCAAGGCGGCCGCCTGGGCTGTCGAACGGTTGCAAAAGAAACACACGAAGCCATTCATGCTGATGGTCGGATTTTTGCGTCCTCATACACCGTGGCATGTTCCTCAAAAATACTTCGACATGTATGATCCCGCAAAGATCACTCTGCCTCCCTATCACGAAGACGACTTGAATGATGTTTCAAAAGCGGGCATCGATATCATCAACGATGGCTACCCAAGAACAGAGTGGGCAAAGGAAAACAAACAGTGGCGCAATATTGTTCAAAGCTACTACGCAAGTATCACTTTTGCAGATTCAAAAGTCGGTGAAGTCTTAGATGCCTTGGATGCCAGTCCTTATCGAGACAATACGATTGTGATTCTTTGGTCTGATCACGGATACCACCTTGGTGAAAAGAACACATTCCAAAAACATACTCTTTGGGAACGTTCCGCTTCAGCTCCCATGATTATCAGTTTGCCGAAAAGCATGGGTGGCGAAAAGCATATTGGACGCTCAGACCGCATCGTCAGCTTGATTGACATTTATCCCACATTGACCGACCTCTGTGAGCTGCCCGCAAACCCAAAGGTTGAAGGTCGCAGCTTGAAACCTCTCCTGATGGATCCCAAAGCGGAGTGGGATTTCCCGGCACTCACGTATCGCAAAGGCGATAGCAAATCTGTTCGTGATGAACGGTTCCGTTTCATTCAATACGGTGATGGTTCTACGGAACTGTACGACCACAACATTGATCCCAACGAGTGGGAGAATCTTGCAGAGCATCCTGACTATGCAGCACAGATGAAATTGATGCGTGAAAAACTGGCCAAGTATCACGTTAAGTAGCCAAGCGTGCTTAGGGATCTCACAGCGTCGTGGCGAATCACTTTCAGCGCTGAAACAAAATTGAAGGTGACTCGCTAGTGCGTAAAATTTATGTGATTGAATTTTGGGCGACATCACGTGCAGCATGCATGAAAGGCATGCCGCACGTAGCTGAACTTCAGACGAAGCACAGACGAAACACAGTCATCAAGGCTTCAACGGGGCTGAGAATGATCGACCTTGGTGCTGCGATGTGAACTCGGCTGTTTCATGAGCTCCTGCAGCTTTGCCAAGTGAGTTTGGTAAACACCACGAGGAGATGTTTTTTCGTTGACGCATACGGCAGCTGCTTTGCCTACGATTTCCCCCATCATCCCGCAAGTTTTCATCACCCGAACTGGCCCCAAGCCGGTTTTACTGACACTAATATTCCGTCCCGCCATAAACAAGTTGTTGATGTTTCGGCTGTACAGACAGCGGTAAGGCCCCCAATACAACCTTTTGTGATGGTTGTCTTCACTGGGTTGGTGAGTGCTTTCATATTGTCCATGGTTCGCCTTGGAAATGAACTCTTCACCTTCGAAGCCTTTCTGAAATTTCTTCTCGGGCACATGCAGGTCGATCGACCAAGTACATGGAAACGCAATGTCTGGCCAGATTGTCCCTTGCGTAAAATGCTTGGCATCCAGCTGAACATCTCCCATCAGACGTCTTGACTCACGTTTCCCGGCAATGAATGCCACCCAGCCGAGTCTTAAATTTTCATAGAGACCGTCCACATTTTTCAGAGCATCCCACGCGCCATATATGGCTCTTAGGTTGTGATCTCGGATCAATTCAATGTCTTCAATCTGATCTTTATCGAAGCCACTTTCCCAATACCACATGTTGGCAAATTTTTTCAGATCAGAAATTTTGTTCTTTGCCCTCCCTTTGAGTCTGCCAGGGAAGGGTTTATCAGAAAGATCAAGTGCCCAAGGACAACGTGGGAAAGGTTGTGCAAAGTCGCCGGTTTCATATTGGCTCATCAAAGAGCTTTTGTCCTTGCATTCACACGCAAGAACATCCTTCTCCTTCGCCGCATCCATCACACTAAACAGGTTTGAACTTCCCAACGATGGATTTTCAGCCGTGAATTCATACTCGTAGTCAGCTCCAGCTTGAAATCCGACTTTCGCGTCACCCGTGCAATCGGCGAAAAACTTGCCTCTGAGCGTCTTTTGTTCGGCGGTCTCCGTGCTTTCAATCACAACAGCGGTGATCGTATGATTCGCAGTCACGGTTTCCATCGACCGGTGATTCATAAACAGGGTGATGTTTGGCTCATTCGTCACTAAGTCAATCTTTTGTTGATCGGCAAAGTTTGATGCGGCTGTGCCGTTCATGGTGTTGAACCACTTTTTCTTAGCAGTCTTTTTGTCAATGCCGGGCAACATTTCTTCAACGATCTGACCAACACGAGGGTATGGTTCCTGCTGGGTATAACCCTCAGGCCAAACGCGCACTTCAGAACTTCCATTTCCTCCCAGTATGGGACGGTCTTGAATCAGCGCGACTGATAGACCTTGCCGAGCAGCAGAAACCGCGGCTCCGATACCTGCTAGGCCACCTCCAATGACGACCAGATCGAAGTGACCTGCATCGGCAGGTTGATCTGGCAAACCTAATAGCTTCCTGCGAAACAATTTCAGCTGTGCGATGTTGTTGCTTGGCTGAAAGTCGGTGTCTTTGCAAAACAGTATCACCTCACAACGGCCTTCAAACCCCGTCAGGTCATGCAGGCCAATCGTTGCCTCTTTGCCAACATCGATCGTGCCTCCATCGTGCCAGTGCCAAGTGGCGCTCTTCGTACCAAACGTTTCGTTAAGCGGACGACCATCAATCATCACTTGAAATTTCCCTGGAGCACCGGGAGCACTCCAAGGGGCCACCCAATCTTTTGTTCTCACCCAAACACGATAGGTGCCCGCTGTTGGAAACGTTGCTTTGGTCACAGCATCCTTGACAGGGACTCCAAGTCCGTGAGCCAACAAGTAAGGCGACCCCATTTGGTCCATAGACTGCTGGTCAAGTTCCCATCCACCACGGTCATCAAAACCCTCGGCTTCTAGAAACAAAAATTCATCCCGCGACAGCGACTGGGAACGACCGAAAGAAGGTTTGGCCGCGATGAGCCCTAAAACTCCTGCTCCAGCCAGACCGATAAATTGCCGCCGATGAACTTGCTGACTCTGCTTCATTTTGATTCTTCATTTCTAAACAAGTGTGGTCATCGTCAATGAAATCAACGGAGTTCCATCACGCCGAACGCTCATCTGCCCTCAAAGCCATTTGCAACACGCCCGATAAAATATACAATGTTAAGTAATCAGCCAAGTATCTGCGTGTTTGCCTTCGTTCACAATCGCAAGCTGCCTACCATCTCCTCAATTTTTCGATTTCACTCGATCTTTGCACTGGTAAAACAATATGAAAAGATGTGCTTTTCTGTCTCTCATTCTGGTCACCTTGATGGGACAATCTGTCACCGCTAAAGCGCAAGACTGGTCAATCAACATCAAAAAAGAACCTGTAAAGGTTTATGCTCAACGATTCGGCAAAAAGATAAATGAGCATCTCGAAATCGTATCATTCATGTCTGACGTTCAAGGCAAACCTCATTTGACGGTCTACCTTCGCAATGGTCACAACAAAAAAGGAGCAAGCTCCATCGGGCTCAAGTATCTTGATACCGAGACAAAAATTCAGGTTCAGCGAGTTCAAATTTCGAAACCCATGTCGATCATTTCAGGAAAACCCAACGGCACTCATCTGTTTGAAACTTTCACCGAAAAAAACACCGAGTATCAAATATTCTATACCGTGAATGGCGGAAAAATCGCACCTCAAGTCACACTGAAATTATCTGGCGCGAAGCATTCAGCAAAGGCAAAGCAATGAACAGATTCTCCTTAACCGCCCTTTTGTTTACTTTTTTTTCGTGTGCTGTCTGGGGGCAAGAAAACAGTGGACCTCAAGATACTCCTGCAACAAATCCGTCTCAAACGGAATGGAAGATTTCAGGAGCAAACATTGCGGCAACTGCAAAGAAGAAGGCCAAGCCAGGTGGCGTCAGCTTGGCAGTCAAGCCGAACTTCAAGGTCACTGTTGTGGGTAAACAGCCGAATCTTAAAATCTCTTTCTCTGACGGGAAAATTAAGTTTGGACAAACAGTGTTTCGTATCCAGAACGGCGAGAATGTCTATCTACGTCCCCGACTGTCTCTGACCGTTCCGCTCAAAAAGGCAATGGCCGTCACTGGAGATACGCCGCTGAAGGTCCTCGAGTTCTTTCACATGAACGATAAATTTGAACTCAACCTCGTCGCAAATTCGTCCAGCAATTTCCCCGATGTGGTTATCACAAAGAAGAAGTAGCGGTTCTTGTGCCTCAAAGGTGCATGGCAGACACAAAAGTGACAACCGCTCCAGCTGTCCAACACGACAGCTGGAAGCGTCTGATTGGGAGTGAAAATTCTCGCGTTGTCGTAAAAAACAATGTCATCGATCCCGGTTTCACAGATCCAGCAACCTGACTTAGGCAGATTTCCCTATAAAACGCAAAGCAGATTCACATTCTGCATCAAACGGAATCTAGAATTGATGCAACAGATCAAAATCTGAAAGTGAACTTTATGCGCCGATCTTCATCAACAGCTGCTCACTTTCGACTGCTGTCATCTTTCCGCCTTCATGGCTGATTGATCAGTAAAGACGAAGCAACAGGTTGTTAACTTATGAACGACGTAACGCTGATCATTCAAGCTGTCGCCGCAGGCAAAGCCAGTGCGACCGATGAACTGCTTCCTGTGATCTACAACGATTTGAAGCAACTTGCTGCATCCAAACTGGCGGGTGAACAAATCGAGCACACTCTTCAACCGACCGCTCTGGTTCACGAAGCCTACATGCGGTTGGTTGGGACAAACTTAGATACATGGGAAAATCGAGCCCACTTTTTTGGTGCTGCGGCCGAAGCCATGAGAAGGATTTTGATCGACCACGCTCGTCGAAAGAAACGCAAGAAACGCGGTGGAGATATCAAACGGGTTTGCCTAGACGACATCGCTCAAGTGCATAGTGAATCCGACGAACTACTCGCTTTGGACGAAGCGCTGTCTGAGCTTGAACTCTTGGATAAAACAAAAGCCGAACTGGTCAAGCTAAAATTCTTTGGCGGAATGAAACTCGACGACGCTGCCACGCTTCTGAACATTCCTTCTCGAACAGCCGACCGCTACTGGTCTTACGCAAGAGCATGGCTTCAGCGACACATTTCGGAACAGGAAGAAGATTAACCTGTGCGAACTGTTGACCTGCAAGAACAGGAGATCTTCCTAGAAGCTCTTGAAATTCCGTCATCCGTGGCTCGGCTTGATTACATCTATCAAGCCTGCGCGGGCAACGTTGGTCTTCGCAATCGTGTTCAACAGCTACTGGCTTTGCAGGATGGCAATCACTGTATTTTAGATAAGGAAATCAGCTTAGATCGTGATGGAAACATTACGACTGACGAAGATCACACAGCAGACCTGACTGGCCAAACGGTCGGGCGATATCACTTGGTTCGATTGCTGGGATCTGGTGGCATGGGTGATGTTTATCTTGCCGAACAGAAAGAACCCATTCGTCGTCGAGTCGCCGTCAAAGTCATCAAATTGGGGCTCGACACAAAGAGTTTTGTCACCCGATTTTCTGCAGAACGGCAGGCTTTGGCCGTCATGGACCACCGTGGGATTACCAAAGTATTCGACGCGGGAGCCACTCAAACAGGGCGTCCTTTTTTCGTAATGGAGCTGGTATCCGGTGACCCCATCACTGTGTTTTGTGACGATCAACGTCTTCGCATTAACGACCGGCTTTCGATTTTTCGTGAACTTTGCCATGCCATTCAACACGCACACCAAAAGGGCCTGATTCATCGTGATCTAAAACCATCCAATATTCTGGTAACTCGTCGAGATGGCGAATTTCTTTCCAAGGTCATCGACTTTGGTGTTTCCAAAGCCACTCATGACCGAGTCGCCGGCCAGACCGATCTCACCAAACTGGCATGCATGATTGGTACGCCGGAATACATGAGCCCCGAACAAACGGATACTCAGGGCAACGACCAAGATATTCGCACAGATATTTATTCGCTGGGCGCGATTTTATTTGAACTCATAACAGGATCCACGCCCTTTGAACTCGAGGACTTAAAATCGAAGAACTTGTTTTCAATTCGTGAAATCATCCAAACTCGATCCGTGGAATCTCCCAGCAGTCGCTTGTCAAAAATGGTGGATCATAAGCCTCAGGTCTTTCGCAACCGTGATCTGACGCATAAAGAACTCCAAGACGAACTGAAAGGAAACCTCGATGCCATCACATTGAAGTGCCTTTCCAAAGATCGATCAGAACGCTATGCATCCGTAGCAGAATTGGCTGCTGATTTAGAACGGCATTTACGTGGTGATTCTATTGCCATCATTCGGCAACCCATTTTTTCTTACTACCGGCGTCAGTTTCGCAAACACAAATGGATTCTGATTGCGTCTGCAACTTTTGCCGCGTTGCTGATTACTGTTTCGATTTTTAGTCTGTGGGCCGCATCTCGAGCCAACCGTTTAGCGGCTCAGGCAATCGAAACCCAAAGCCTGTCCGAGCAGCGATTCAATGAGCTTGTTAACGCCCGTCAAGATGCGCAGATCGAAAAGGCTCGTTCGCGTTCATTCGAAAAACAGTACAAAGCCCTCAACCGTCAATCACAAAACGAAGACGCACATCTGCAAGCCATTTCAGACTTGAACCGCCTCAAGCAAAAGACTGCTGAGGACATCACCATTTCCAAATGGCTACGCAACCAACTTCCCAAAAAAGAAATCAGCAACCTCCTTCCTGTGAGTAAACCGGGGAGCGGCCACACCAACGACATGGTTCTTCTGAAGCTGATTTTAGAACGGCAACGAGAAACCTTTGATGGGACCGACCCATTAGTTGCTAAGACACTCGACCTGCTGGGACAGCAGCTGTTGAATTCGCATAACTCCGTCGATGCAATTGCGGCCCTGCAAGAAAGCCTTTATATCCATACGGAAAATGATCGAGATTCTGAAGATCGTGTTCGCACAATGATTCTCCTGACCAAGGCACTTAAGTTGGCTGGCCGAACAACCGAATCTGACTCTCAAATGGAAACCGTCCGTCGCTACCTAGATCGACTTCCGAGTACTTCAAGGCTTCACAAAATGGTAGAAGAACTGGAACAGCCATAGTTCACGACAAATTTTTCAAGCTCTGTCATTTGCTGTGAGATCAGTCTTGTTGTGCAACGCAACTGCAATCCACGACACATCACTGGCGACAATATTCTACGGCTGA
>CAYTUE010000011.1:8759-16749 GCA_964441085.1 uncultured Planctomycetaceae bacterium | reverse complement strand
GTCTTTCTGTAGCGGCAACAGCAGATCGTCTCAAGGAATTGGGATCCTTGCCTAACGGTTTAACCGACTGTGTGAGCCGACCATGTGAATCGACCGTGTGAATCGATCATGTGAATCGATCAAAAACTCGATACGTCCTTATGTTTTGGTTTGTGATTCAGACCTGTGGTTCTTTACTGTAGTCTCAATATCCCAATCGAATCCAACCTGCCTCGGTGATTTCATCTTACCGATGAGCCGATCCCTCACCTGACAAAAAGATCTCGTTTCATGAATGTGCTTGCGCGAACAACTGTAATCTGTGGACTGTTGATGTTGGCTAATTTAGAAACCTACGCTGAAGTCAAAAAAGGCGACCGCATTGTCTTTTTTGGTGATTCGATTACTCAGCAAGGCGGAAAGCCGAAAGGGTATGTCACCCTTGTCAGAAAGCAGATCGACAAAGCCTTCCCGGAACAAGGTGTCGAAGTGATCAACGCGGGAATCAGCGGGCATAAGGTGCCCAATTTGGAAAAGCGACTTGATCGTGATGTGTTAAACAAAAAAGCAACCATTGTGGTGATCTACATTGGCATCAATGATGTCTGGCACTCTCAAAAAGGGCGAGGAACTTCAAAACCTGATTTCGAATCCGGTTTGAAACGAATGATCAAGCAGATCAACGAAGCAAACGCCAAAGTGGTGTTATGTACTCCCAGTGTGATCGGAGAAAAAACGGACGGCACCAATGAATTAGACTCCATGTTGGAAGAGTACTCTGCCATCAGTCGTAAAGTCGCCAAAGAAACAAACAGTCAGCTACTGGATCTGCGCCAGAATTTTCTTGCTCAACTGAAAAAGAAAAACAAAAAGCAGAAGGCGAAATCTGTTCTCACAACGGATGGAGTTCACTTGAATGGCGCTGGCAATCAATTTGTTGCCCAGCAAATGCTTTCGGCCTTGGGTGTCAAAGTGAAACCAAAAGAGCAAGCCCAGCCGACTCGCAGTATCGTTTACAAGACAGTGGGAGACGTTGAACTCAAACTGCATGTTTTCGAAAGCTCAAACGAACCAAAAACGAATCGACCAGCCATTGTGTTTTTCTTTGGAGGCGGCTGGAACGGCGGTAAGCCAAGTCAGTTTTACCCACACTGTGATCATCTGGCTCAGCTCGGCATGGTTGCGATGTCAGCCGAATATCGAGTCAAAAGCCGAAACAAAACGACTCCATTTGAGTGCGTTCAGGACGGCAAATCTGCTCTCCGCTGGGTGCGAACTCACGCCGAGGAATTGGGAATCGACCCGCATCGAATCGCCGCAGGCGGCGGTTCGGCGGGTGGTCATGTGGCGGCAGCCACTGGCACTGTCCCTGGCTTGAATGAAGAGGGCGAAGACACAACGGTAAGCTGTCGCCCAGATGCCTTGGTTCTGTTTAATCCCGTTTACGACAACGGCCCTGACGGTTACGGGCATGATCGAGTCAAAGATCGCTATCAAGAAATTTCGCCGATGCACAACCTTGATAAGCAGACCCCAGCCACCATTGTCTTTCTAGGAACCAAAGACCACCTCGTCCCAGTGAAAACTGCTGAAGCTTATCGCGACAAAATGAAGGCGCTGGGAATCAAAAGCGAACTCAAACTTTACCAAGGGGAAGGGCACGGCTTTTTTAACCCCGGCAAAGGTGATTCCTACCCACAAACTCTTGTTGAAATGGATGAGTTTCTGACAGAGCTTGGATTTTTGAAGCCTACTGACAAGGAGTAAAACTTGGTGTATTGCTTGGTCGGTTGCAGTCCTGTTTGACTGAGTTTGTTTCCGATCCGAAACTCGTCAAGCAGGGAACCGGTGGAGCTGGCCTTGAATTTCAAAACACAAACCACTGGTCACGCAACGATTCGGTCGCAAATTGCTAGGCCACAAATTGCCACGCCGCTTCCAGCAAGAGGCGCAATCACACGCCTGAGAAAATCATTGCCTTTGACTGCACCGCGTGTCGGTAGCAAGCTTGATCTATGGACGTTCCATGTTGGCAGGACGCCAGCCAGCATCAAAGCCGAATTTGTCGTCTAAACGCTGTTGTGGGAAAGAACTGCTCGGTTCTGCCCATGGATCACTGGTGGCATTTGTTTGGTTTTGACCACTCGGAACCGCCTGTTGAGGCCGTTGAACCTGAGGAGCAACCGGAGGAGTCAAGCTTTGAAACGAATTTGACTGATCCGTGGGAGCTGGTGTCTGTTGCGGAAAATGTGAGTTTGCAAAATTGGCGAAGTCACTAAATGCGTCCTCAGCTTTATCTGCGGCTGCTTGAACTTGGTTCGCAATGGGTGCTTCAAATCCAAATGGATTGTCCGCAAACTCAGACAGATCAGAGGGCATTTGATCTGCAAACGGATTTGGCATTTCTGCCACAGCTTCGGTCACCGACTGTTGCACTTGATTGGCTACGTTCGCTGCTTGGTGAATCAAAGGTTCTGCTGTTTCTGCAAACCCAAAACCTTCATCAAACGACATATCTGGCAGCGACGGTGCTACGGCCTCACCGAATTCAGCCACTTGATTCGCCACTTGTTGTACTCGACCTCTCACCTGCTGTTGAATGGCTTGATTCTGTTCAGTCCATTCTTTTTGGCGAGCCGCAGCAAAGGCTTCAAAGTCAGATTCAATATCTTTAGCGGTTTCTGTCAGTCCACTGGCTTCCGCTTGCTGCTTCATAAAAGCAGACATTTCAGGCATTCCAGTCGCATTGGTTTTCTGCGCCATCGTGGCAGCTGGGTTGTCACCGGCAGCCATCTTAGCCAAGTCGTTAAGAGCAGATTCGGGAACCACTGTTTGCGAATTGCTGACCGTTTGAACGGGTGGTTGAGTGACAGCAGGCTGACCGGGTGGTTGTGCAGGACTTGCTTGACCAAATCGAACGACTCCAACCGTATCGTCGGCTGCTGGATCGTTGAGAAAAGGGTCATTGAGAACCGCGAAGTCTCGGCGAGTCATCTGACGAATTTTTGCGCATCCTGCTAAATTGCATGTAAAACACACAGACAGAATGAGTGAGAGTGTAAGCTGAATTTTCATCGCGATTCCTTCCGCGAAATCTATTGAACAACCACTATCTGGACAAGAACTTTCAGACTCAGTTTGTCATTGCGACGAACGAGTCTGCCCATGGTAACGGCGGTTAAAAATCATCGGATCGAATGGGTTACTTCGGGCAGCGACATTGGCCGCTTGCCTGAATTGCTCATTCGTTTCAATTTTCGATCTCTGTTGTATTTTAGTTCCATCAACCGGTGGTTGGGTTGATGGATTCAGTTCATATGACGCCTGCGTCACTGGCAGACTTTCGTGTTCACGATCAATACTGCTCACTGGATTTTTACTACCCGCTGGATTTTTACTACCTGACGGGTGAGCAGTCGCAAGCGACGGGTTGAATTCACTGGAGACTTCGTTGACCCAATCTTGCAATAACCGAAGTTGACTGCCACCTGCTCGGCCTGAAAAAAGCGGTAATCGAGCTCCACCATGCATTGAAGCTGCCTTCAACAGCAACGCGCTGTTTTGAGGATTCTTTAGATCAATTTGGCGAAGAACAGAAGCGAGATTTTGTTCGGAAACCACAACGGATGAAGCACGTCGAGTATTCACGAACTGAAAGTCGCTTCGGCCACCACTGTGGCACTTAGCGTTTCCGCACTTATTGGAAAGCAAAGTTTGAACTCGAGCAGTAAAGGTTCGAGCTGTCTGCACAGGCAGGCCTCCCAAAGATCTGCGTTCAGCAATGCCAGCACTTTGAACAGCCATTGTTGTCAAAAGATCTTGGTCGGCTGACTTCTTCACTGCGGATTGCTTAGCTTGCTTTGTCAACGAATTGAGCATGGATTGAGCAAGGCTGTAATCTGGGTCGAGATGCAAAGCATCAAGGAGTTCATTTCGAGCAAACGTTGGCAATCCATTGGTCAGACACCAACGAGCCATTTCGACATGAAGTGCGGGAGTTTTGTATTTCACAGACGCAGACATTTTTTCGTACGCATCCTGCATACTTGTTGCCAGAAATCGAACACGGTCACTGGAAACATACACTCGCCCCGAAGGCAGAATGACATCATAGCCGTCTGTTCGAGAAACGAGCTGTCCACCAAAGACTTGGCCACTATTTAACACCAACAGTTTCTTAGACTTCGGTTTGCGCAGAACCAGTTCGTCCGCAACGACAGACGTCGTCAACTGGGCAGCAAACAAGCAAAGAAACACCAAGCGAAACATGAAGTCAGGTGACTTGAAAAATAAACAGTGAAGTCAAAACAGACGGTCTAACTCGTAATTTTTGTAGACATTCCATCTGGTCGTCACTGATAAGGATAGGAAACATCTGAAAAATCGGTCAACATGAGCCTTCGCTTGGTCTACGTGCTATTTCAAATGAAATACAGAAACATGCCCTAAGGCAGCGATAACGACAACAAGGCGCTGCAGACGGCAGTTTTCACCGATCAAAACTGCCAATAAGTGGATGATTACGGCACAGCGGGAAAGCCCAGACCCACAAAAGCCTGCGTTTTCAGACCACAAAATTGGTGAAGCCAGTCTTTTTTGATAAAGTCAACAGGACGATTGACCCACGCGAAAGCAGATTAATCCTGTTCGGAATCTTGGCGGACCAACAGGTAAAACGCGCTGTCAGCTCGAAGGTTGGCGGCCCAAGCTTGATCAACACTGCGGCCACGAATAATGGGGCGTTCCTTAGCGATTTTCAGCCCAAGACTTGTCATCAGTTCTCGAAAGTCATACATCGACATAAAGTGCAGGTTTGGACTTTCGTGCCATTCAAAGGGCAAAGAATCTGTGATGGGCGTGCGCCCGCGACGCAACACTTCCCAGCGCACTCGCCAGTGCCCAAAATTTGGCACGACAACCAGCCCACTTCGAGCCACTCGAAGCATTTCTGTCAGCAATTGCTTGGGTTTTTGAACCTGCTGCAATGTTTGGCTCAGCACCGCAAAGTCAAAAGTATCTGAAGGAATATCACCTAAACCACGATTCAAGTCCGTGGAAACCACGGGGAGTCCTCGCCGAATCACCTGAGCGATATTCGAACGTTCGACATCAATCCCTAAGACGTGGCAATCGAGTTCAGATTTCAGGCGTTCCATCAATCGACCGTCTCCGCAACCCAGGTCAATCACCTTACTTCCCGGACGAATGTGACGAATAATGAGATCATCCACCAGTTGAATCGACGGATCGGGAAGTTGGTAGCGAGGTCGAGACATTGAAGAGATGTGCTTTTCTAGCGAAGCGACAAGAAACGGAAGCCAAAATGGAACGCCGACAGACCATGGTCCTCATTCAGCAGGACGTTCAAACAGCGTTATCAAGAAAGGGAGTCATCAGTTCGGTGAGCGGGTCTAAATCAATCAAAAACGAATCGTGGCCAAAGGCACAAGGAAGTTCTAAAAATGACACGTGACGCCCGGCTTGCAACAAGGCGGATACGAGTTCTCGGCTTTGACTTGTGGGAAACAACCAGTCTGTGTCATAGCTGGCAATAAGGAATTTCGCCTTTGATTCAGAAACTGCGGCAACAAGATCATCGTAACCATCGGACAAATCAAAGTAGTCCATCGCTCGAGTCAAATACAGGTAGCTGTTGGCATCGAACCGCTGCACAAAACGCTTCCCTTGGTAGTGCAGGTAGCTTTCAATCTGAAATTCGGTTTCCTTCTGCATGTTGTAGGCGAATCGATCACTATCTTGCAGTCGCCGTCCAAACTTCAGTTCGATGCTGTCTTCTGACAAATAGGTAATATGGGCCACCATGCGAGCCAATGCGAGACCATATCGAGGGCCTTCGGCGTCATAATAACGGCCTTCGAGAAAACCGGGATCCGCATAGATGGCTCGACGCCCCACAGCGTTAAAGGCAATTCCTTGAGCCGCCAGTTTGGGAGCAGAAGCCAAGACAACGCAGGCTCGCATTTGATCTGGAACCTGCACAGCCCAACGCAGAACTTGCATTCCACCCAAACTGCCTCCAACAATTGCTTGCAGTTGCTGAATGCCCAGATGCCGAACCAACTCCGAATGCACGGTGACAATGTCTGCAACAGTCAGGAAGGGAAAGTCGAGTCCAAATCGTTCACCCGTTTCGGGGTTCATACTGCCCGGACCTGTTGTTCCTTGGCAGCTTCCGAGCACATTGGCGCAGATAATGAAGTAGCGGTCGGTATCGAGTGCTCTTCCTGCGCCGATCAATCCATCCCACCAGCCTGTTTTTTCATCATCGGTATGATGTCGACCTGCGGCATGAGCATCTCCTGTGAGAGCATGGCACAAAAAAATCGCATTGGAATGGTCAGAATTTAATTCTCCGTACGTTTCGTAGGCCACCGTGATTTGTTCCATCACAGCTCCTCCCCGAAATACCATGGGCCGATCTGTACTAAACAAAACAGCCGTTTGAGTTTCAACGATGCCTACACCTTCGACATCGGGTGGATGCGGTTGAGATTCATCGACCGGTTCAGACATAGATTTCGACATCTCACGAATAGAAGAATCAAACACCATCTGGCAAATGTGTGACATTTTCAAGCGTCGCCGCACTATATCTCGATTCCCACAGGAATCGATCCTAGGCAAGTGAATTGCCAATGAAATTCCGACGCTCAGACCGCAGCAGGCCGCTTTTTCATTTGAGGAAGTCCAAAACGACCGTCTTTGAATCGACGGAGCGACCAATTGTTGGTGTTGAAGTCGCAAGCCGTGTCTTCCTTAGCATGTTCTCTTGCACATTTGGGCTCGGGTCTTGTAAATTACGGAGTTCTGAAATCAATCTCGGCCCGTCGAAATCGACGTCAATGATGGCCGTACACTTACACCGACTGTTGCCATAGGCAGGGACGCCACCATGAACAGCCACACAAAAAACCGTACCTTCACGGCCGCGGAAATCTGCAAGGCGTTGTCTGCTGAGTTGATTGGCGACGGTCAGTTGGAAGTGAGTGGTTCGAATTTTCCAGAACGAGCCACAGCAAATGAACTGACATTTGCTGGTTGTGGAAAAAACCTGTGTCGGATTGCGGAGTCTGCAGCTCGAGTTGTCATTGCTCCCAAGTCAGTCGCAGATTCGCTAAGCGAATTCACTGACCGAGCCTTCATTCTTGTTGACGGAACGGAGCCAGAAGCGGCCTTCCTAGAAATTGCCGCTCAAATCACACCTCGAATCAGCCTTGCTCGTACGGGAATTTCAGCCAAGGCAACGATTGCAGAAACCGCCATCATTGGAGCCCACACGACCATTCGAGACTTCGCCTATGTCGGTGAAAACGTCACGATTGGCGACAACTGCGACATCCATAGTGGCGTCGTTATTCAAGACGGATGCCAAATTGGAGACGACGTCCAAATTGGTCCAAATTCTGTGCTTCAACCCGGCGTGACCATCGGTAGTCAGGTAACCATTGAAGCATGTTCGGCTTTGGGAGGTGATGGTTTTGGGTATCGCACCGTCAATGGACAACATGAATGGCTGCCGCATATCGGCACAGTCAACGTTTGCGACAATGTGCGAATCGGATCTGGCACGGTGATTGATCGAGCCAAGATGGGTGATACTCGAATCAATTCGGGAACTCGAATCGACAACCAAGTGATGATCGCTCACAACTGCCAGATTGGTGAACACAACCTCATTGTGTCTCAAGCAGGCATCGCGGGTTCTGTAACGACAGGTAAGTACGTAGTCATCGCGGGACAGGTGGGTATTAAGGACCATGTCACGATTGGCGATCATTCTTTGATTGGAGCTCAAAGTGGAGTCAACCGAGACACCCCCGGCAACGATGCCTATCTAGGCAGTCCCGCTCGAAAAGCCACCGATGTGACTCGACAGCTATCGGCTTTAACTCGACTTCCTGAAATGCGAACAACCGTGAAGGCACTTGAAAAGCAAGTGACGACTTTGCAAAACCAAGTGGAACAACTGCTGCAACAATTGAAGTCCACC
>CAYTUE010000011.1:4304-8659 GCA_964441085.1 uncultured Planctomycetaceae bacterium | reverse complement strand
GACGCCAAGCCCACCAAGGACGCCGCGTGAAAACTCTTGGGCTCAAGGGCACGTTAACAGAGTGCCTTAAAGAAACAGCAAAGAAAACACGCCCGTAGCAATCCCCGAGCAAGGAGGCTCGACGATTGACATGACAAATGACGACACCCCTCACATTATTCCTTTTCCCACGGAGCGAGTTTCTCGCGTGAGCCAACTTCAGCCAACTCGAATCGGTCTTCTTGCGGGTGGCGGACGGTTCCCCATCGAATTTGCCGAAGCAGCTCAAGCAGCCGGACATTCGGTGTATGCCTTAGGAGTTGCAGGAATGGTGTGGCCCGAATTAGAAGAGGTTTGCGACGACTTCCGCACTTACCCTCTTGCCCGAATTGGTAAAGCCATCCGCATGTTTCGCAAAGCGGGCGCTCGTCGCCTTGTGATGGCGGGCAAAATTGAAAAGACAGTTTTGTTTCACCCGTTTCGATGGTTGAGACTCATGCCGGATTTCAGAACCATTCATATGTGGTTTCGCTATGCCAGCAAAAACAAAAAAGATGATACGATTCTGCTGGCCGTGATTCGAGAATTCGAACGAGACGGTTTTCACTTTGATTCAGCCCTCGATTATGCTCCGGAGTTACTTGTGAAACACGGCTTCCTAACGACGAAAAAGCCCAATCAAGCTCAATGGAAAGACATTGAATTCGGCTTCGAAATGGCTCGTGAAATGGGACGACTTGACGTCGGCCAAACAGTTGTCGTCAATGACACGGCCGTGATTGCTGTGGAAGCCATTGAAGGCACAGACAAGTGCATCCGACGTTCGGGCGAACTCTGCCGACGCGGTGGATTTACGGTCGTGAAAGTTGCCAAGCCAAATCAGGATATGAGATTTGACGTCCCCACTGTCGGTGCTGATACGATTCACAGCATGCACGCAGCCGGTGGTCGAGTTCTCGCGATTGAAGCTGGCATGACAATCATCATCGATCCAGAGGAAGTCTCCAAACTGGCTGACAAACTGGGAATCACCATCGTATCTGTGAACGCAGAAGAACTTGCGATGAGAGCGGCTGCGTAAGCAGCCGCCAATTTTTCGCCGATCTCGAACGCATGCGACATCAGGAAAACCGATCACTTGGGCTTGTCTGCGAGACAAATGTCTAAGCGATCGATCTTTGCGGCCAGAATAAAATCGTTTGTCGACAGGCCATTGATTGCATGAGTCCAAATATCAATGGTGACATTGCGGTAGCCAACTAAGTGAACGTCCGGATGATGACCTTCCACTTCCGCAAGCTGCGCCACTTGATTCAGAAAATCCATCCCGGCGACGAAATTCTTCACATGCCACGATTTGGAAATCCGGTCTGGCTTTTCCAAAATCGTCCAGCCGTCAAGTTCCTGAATTTGCTGAGCCGCTTCAGTCGCCGTCAGCTTGGGAATTCCACCTTCACATGGAACACATTGAGTATTGCACAGTGTTTCTTGAGTTGACACTTTGGTCATTCGACTTGCTTTCTTTTGAGAATTTCAAGCGGTCCCCAAACTCAAATCAGGTTGCTCGGCAGCTTTTCTGCGTGGAATTCTAGCGAGAACTTGTCACGTTTTCTGAATTCCCCGTTCGCTTTGTGTTCTGAAAAAGACATTCCATGTCTGGCTGGTAAGGAACGCTGTGCGCTGCGAAAATCTTTTCACACGTTAAGCCAAGGGCAGGGCGGCATTTGATTTTGTGATCGACAAATCAACAGTGCAACAAACGCACCTCGAATTTATTGAAACGGTTGATCACCACAGACTGGATCCCGGAAGGCACTAAGTAAACCTATGTTTGAACTGATTCGAGCATCCGCTGGAAGCGGAAAGACGTTCCAGCTGTCTGGTCACTTTCTGCAACAACTGTTCTTGGGACACCCACCCGAAACAATTCTGGCCACCACGTTTACTCGAAAAGCGGCAGGAGAAATTCTCGGTCGAGTCCTCAGCCGACTTGCCGCAGCAGCCATTGATGCCGACGAATGCCAACGGCTGGCAGAATTCTTAGCTCCCGCAGTCGTCGATCAACAAAGATCTCAGCAACTGCTCACGGATGTCACCAAGCAACTGCACCGTTTGCGAGTCAGCACATTAGACAGCTTCTTCCAACAGGTCGCTCGCAGCTTCACTTTGGAATTGGGATTGCCTCCCGGCTGGTCGATCATCGACGAACATGTCGCTGCAGAATTGCGTCAACAAGCGATTGACGCCGTGTTGGCTCAACAAGTTTCCAAAGACTCTCGACGGCTCATGGAAATGTTGGCTCGAGGACGCAGCCGCCGAAGTGTTCGTGACTTAATCAATGATGCTGTGTCTTCGTATCATGAACTTTACCTGTTGGCAGAACCTTCTGCGTGGCAACAGATTCCTCGACCTCAACGATTAACTCGCCAACAGGTCACGGAATCGATGATGCACCTTCGAGCCGCCTTGCCAACAGGAAAGAAAAGCCTCGACAAGGCCATCATTGCGGACCTCGAACGATTCTTTCGTGAAGACTGGGAAAGTGTCGTTGCAAAAGGGATTGCTGGAAAGGTGGCGGCCGGCGAAAGTATGTTCAGCCGACAGGAACTGCCAGAAGAACTGTTGTCTGCGTACCAACCGTTGGTCGATCATGCTCGAGCCGAACTCCTACACATTTTAGCCAATCAGACATCGGCAACATTCGATTTAATTCATCGTTACGATGTGGAATATCGTCGACTGCTGCATGAACACGGCAGCCTGAATTTCAATGATGTGACAAGAGTGCTCGCAAAGGCAGAAGCGGAAGCAGACGGAAACCGAATTGACTTTCGTTTGGACAGTCGGTTGCACCATTTGTTATTGGATGAATTCCAAGACACAAGCCCCGATCAGTGGAACATTCTAAAACGGTTGGCCATTCGTCTTTCTGCAAACCCGGATGAATCTAGTTTCTTTTGCGTGGGTGACCCCAAGCAGGCGATCTATGGTTGGCGAGGTGGTTTGGCTGAAATCCTGGATGTGGTCGAAGATTCGGTTCCTCACATTCAGCCTCGATCACTCAACGTCAGCCGCCGTTCATCCAAGGCGGTGATTCAAACAGTCAATCGGATCTTTCAACATCTGAAAAATCACAGCAACTTGAGTGACTATCAGGATGCATGTTACCAGTGGCAGGACCGCTTCCCCGAACATTCCACGGTTCATGATGATCAACCAGGGCATGTTGTGTTTCGCAGTTCTCCGGCGATGGAAGCGGAAACATCAGCGGAACGCAAAACAGAATACTATCGCTGGGTGGCAGAGTACATCCGCGAAAGACATCAGGAGGCTCCCGGAGCCGTTGTGGGGGTTCTCACCAGAAAAAACAGCGCGGTGGCTCAGCTCGTTCATCAGTTAACCTTGCTAGGAGTTCCCGCCAGTGAAGAAGGAGGAACAACTCCAACAGACAGCGCGGCCGGATTGGCAGTCTTCGCGTTGTTTCATTTGGTGTCTCATCCCGGCTGTCAAATTTCACGCTTTCAGATTTCTCAATCTCCGTTTGGCCCGATCGTAGGTCTCACATCATTCAATGATGATCTTCAAGCAAAGGAAGTTGCCAACGCCTTTCGTCGTCGTTTAATGGACGACGGGTTTGGACCAACCTTGCAGTGGCTTTCCAATGCCGTACGACAAGAATTTAACCAGCGTGATGAGTTGCGAATGCAGCAGATCGTGGCGGAAGGCTGGCAGTATGATTCATCCGCTTCGTTAAATCCTGCGGACTTTGTCGCCATGCTTGAATCTCGACGACTCAGTAAATCCGACGCGGCCGCTGTGCGAGTCATGACGATTCATCAAAGCAAAGGCTTGGAATTTGATATCGTTGTGCTTCCAGAACTTGATCAGCGATTGTTTCGAACACCCGCAGCGGCGGCGGCAAGTCCTTCGCCAGCAACTGCTCCGGATCGAGTTTCTATTTGGAGAAACAAGGGCATTCGAAACCTGTTGCCTCGAAATCTTCGCGAAGCGTTTGCCCAAACAACTCGCAAAGACGTTTCAGAAGCTTTGTGCCTGCTGTATGTCGCACTCACCCGAGCAGAAAGTGCGCTGCATTTGTTGACTCAACCCGTTTCTGGAACCAAGCTGCCTTCCACGTTTGCGGGAGTGTTGATTGCCAGCTTGGTTGATATCGACGATGTCACTGCGGATAAAATCATGTTTACCGACGGCGACGAAAATTGGTTTCAAAACAGAACAGACTTGTTGCAAGCGACTTCAAGTCACACAACACAGACACAAGTTGCGAAACCTGAAACAATTCGTTTGCAACCAATGACCGGACGCCATCGAGGTCTGCGACGTGACACTCCATCACATCATGCAGGGACAAAAAT
>CAYTUE010000011.1:0-4204 GCA_964441085.1 uncultured Planctomycetaceae bacterium | reverse complement strand
CGACTTCAAAACCAGTTGATGCAACCACTTGGATTTCTGCCGCTGATCGTGGCACCGTTATTCACGAATGGTTTGAACAAATCATCTGGCTTGAACAGGAAGATCCGACAGATGAAGTGCTTCGGACAATCGCGGCCAAGTATTTTTTAGCAGACGAAATCACGACTCGTCTGCTACAGGAATTCCGAAACATGCTAAGTGGTTCGATTGTTCGAAATGCTTTGCATGCTGCTCAATACTCTAAAACTGTGTCAGCATTCACAAAGACGGGGCTCACGTTTGCAACAGACGATTTACAGGTGGCCAACGAGCGACCTTTTGTGCTGCGGACTGCAGAATCGATCGTTCAAGGAACCATCGACCGCTTGGTGATTGGAAGACAAAACGGAATCCCTGTTTGTGCTGATGTCATCGACTTTAAGACCGATCGACTGCATGGAGATAAAACTCAGTGGATTGAATCAAAACTGTTGGAATATCAAAATCAGTTGCGATGCTACCAGCAAGCCATTCACGAGTGCTTTGCTGTTCCTGTTGAAAACATTTCAACTCGGCTCCTGTTACTCGAAACGGAAACGTTGATCGATCCATTGGCTTAGGTTGCTGGATTGACGAAAGCCAGTTGGCGAGTCTCTGAAATCGATCCGCCATTCAGTGGACTCAATCTTCTCTTCTACAACTTGTTGACATCTGTACTCACGGGGCCGTAGTCGGTGCCACCGGATTCGCCGTACTTTTTCAGTACATTCCGAGCTTCTTGCCGAGCGATTCCTTCGGTGACTTGCACGGAATTCAAAGGAGATCGATCGGCGAGTGCGTGTTGCCAGTTGGGCACCAATGGTCCTTCATTGAACGACGTCAGTGATTCAATGTCTGCTGCGGACGCAGCAGTCACCAGTCGTGAAATTCCGGACCACCACAGCATGCCGAAGCACTGAACACAGGGTTGGCCAGAAGTGAATAGTGCAAGCCGAGGATACTGTGCCAGTTGAAATGTGTTGCGTTGTTGTTGAGCCAACGCGATAGCAAGAGCTTCTGCATGAGCCAAGCTACTACAGTCTGGGACGACTCGGTTGACTCCAATAGACACCAGTTCATGAGATGCTTCATCAAAGACAGCTGCAGCAAACGGGCCCCCTTGCTTTTGAGAACAATTCCAATCGGCCAGTCCAATGACATACAGCATTTTCTGTTCATCATCTTGCAAAACTTGCTGGGGAAGTCGCTGCTTCCAGCCATCAGGAAGCCTGAGAGTGAATTCTGATTGAAGAGACATGCTTGTAGACCTCGCCAGGAAGTGACTTCGTGCTGTCGTATGTGTATTGAGTGCTTGTGTCGGCTGAACGCTTATGTGTGTTGAGATGTTCGCATCTGACAGATGAACGTTAAGAGTTCAGTTTCATGAGACATGTGTTTCATCATCGTCTTTAATTTTGGAAAACAGATGTCCTGCTGTGATGCATGTTGAATGGACAAAGGCAAATGCTATCGTGTCCGCCGTCGGCTGAAAATGTAAATCAGCCGATAACAATTCAGGTGCCTGCAGACTTCATATTATGAAGGTTGGTGCAGGTGAAAAGGGAAGACGGTGAAAGTCCGTCACGGTCCCGCCGCTGTAACCGAGGACAGCTTGCTAACGATCCACTGCCGAAGGACGCGTCCCTTATTCGGTGGGAAGGAAGCAAAGCTGGTTGATTCGGAAGTCAGAAGACCTGCCTGAAGCGTTGTTGAATCTCCTTCGTGGACAGAGGCGATCTCAACCGATCCCAAACGTCTTGCATAAGTTCTCACCGGAATGATGTCTGCTACATAAACTGCCGTTTTAAACATTCACGTACCACACGACCAACATGTTGTGTTCCAGTACCTTGAATGAATCAAACGGTTGTCTACCGAAGCAGAAACACATTGCAGTATGAATTTGTTTGCCTTGGCAAAATGCAAGCCAGTCAAAGTTGAAGTTGACTCTTTTGGGGTCTGTTCGAAATCGCTATCCGATTTTTTCAGAATGGATAGCAAAGTGAAGAATAAACCAGCCTTTCAGGCTCTTTCGAAATCTAGGCGGCTTAAGCCCGGATTTACTCTTATTGAATTGTTGGTGGTGATTGCCATCATTGCAATTCTGGTGGCTCTGCTGCTACCAGCCGTTCAGTCGGCTCGTGAAGCCGCTCGACGAACTCAGTGCAAGAACCGTCTCAAGCAATTAACCTTGGCTCTGCACAACTATGCAGATGTGTACGTGGAAACAATTGTTCCCTATGTAATTGAAGATGAGACTCGTCTTGAGTTCCTAAAGAACTTCAGCGGTCCTCAAGGCACATCTCAGTTTTGGTTCGGTACAATCAACCATGAAGAACCGGATGTGTTCAATCAGCTTGATTTTTCAGCCGGTCCTTTAGCACCGTTTATGGAAACGAACCGAGCTGCATTCCAGTGTCCAAACCTAGGGCCAAATCAGCTTGATATTGTGCGATTCGGTCGTCCCGTATCTGGCTTCGGCTTCAATGCCAATTTTCTATCTCGCACGTCTGGGGTTGAATATCCACCACCAACGCACGTTGGACAGAATAGCACGGAACCTGCAACTCGAAAGTTTCGAGACATCGCATCGATGTCTCAAACAGTTGTCTTTGCAGACAGTGCTCAGGTTCGAGCATTCTTTACGATTCCACGGTCGTATAGCTTTGAAGAAACGTGGATCATTGAACCTCCATCAGGAAACTATCCTTCGGTTCATTTCCGGCACACAGATACTGCGAACGTTGCCTTTTTAGATGGCAGTGTGCATAGTTTTTCCTTTGCAACAAACCTTCAGGTGCCTGGGAATAACTTAATTGAACAAGAACAGGCAGATCGAATGCAGGAAGAACGTCTTGGCTCGATCACTCAAGGCGACTTATCTGATCCGGCCACTGCCGATGAACTGTATGACCGTGAGTAAGTTTGAATCTTGAACTTTTCAAAACTTGTCAATTTTCCATACAGGTTTGAAGAAGACGCGTTGATTCAGGCCCTGTGGCTCGCAGTTTCATCAGGCGAGAATTGGCATTTGTTTGAATGATCTGGATTTCCAGCCGATCGAGGGGCAGGAGCTCCTCGATCCGGTGGGCCCATTCAATCAAACACACGTCATTTTGTGACAAAAGGTAGTCTTCTGCTCCCAATGCCAGAAATTCATCGGGGTCTGCCAGCCGGTACGTATCGAAATGTGCCACTTGGAAGTTTTCAGACCGATACAGCTGCATCAACGCAAATGTGGGGCTATTGACGTCGTTGGGGTCAATCCCGAGGCCTTCGCAGATGGATTTCGAAAGCGCCGTTTTACCAGACCCGAGGTCACCATCCAGTGCGATCACTTGGCCTGGACGAATGGCGGCAGCTAAACGAATGCCAAACTGTAGGGTTTCGGCTTCGGAATGAGATTCGAATTCTGAGTTCATGGTGTTGGACGGTAGTCAGAACGGAAAAGATGGTTCATGATCTGAAGGTGAAGGCTCAGGCGTATCATCCTGAGGATGGCTTCTGATTCAAATCCTGAGCTCAGTAATTCCGAAAGACCAGACAACCAATGTTGAGCGACGAATCTCAGGTGGGTGTGATTCCACCACCCGCCGTTGACAAACTTAAAGCCCAAGCCAAGTCTGTTTCTCGCGGGATTCAGGCGGAAACGATTTCTGTACGAATTCGCTGGTTTGGAATTGTGCTTGGATTTGTGTTAGTGAATCTTGGTATTCATGCTTCGCCAAACAGTGATACCCGATCCCAGTTTGCCTTAAATGGGCTACTGGCAATTGGGGTCATCTATGCCATCCTAGACACCTATCGCAGTATTCGAGGACGAATCTTTCCACCGAGATATCGCCTTGTTGTGAGCGTCGTTGAATCGCTGTTTATTGGGCTGCTGTGCTACTTCGATAGTGGTCCAGATAGTCCTTTCCGATTCTATTATTTCCTGTCATTGCTGGTATGTGCCATACGTCACCCTCCCACCGTGACCTACGTCACAATGGCCCTGTACGCAGCCAGTTATACCCTGCTTGGCTTTTGGAACGGCTGGCCTGCAGCTGCAGTCGGAATTCAAATCGCGCTGACTTTGGTATTTCTTTGGTGGGCGACGTGGGCCATTGTTTCGCTCACAGGCTTGCTGAAGTCCGCTGGTGAAAAGCTGATCGTGCTGAACCAAACTTTGATGGAAAACCAGTTG
>CAYTUE010000010.1:55162-60453 GCA_964441085.1 uncultured Planctomycetaceae bacterium | reverse complement strand
TCACGACCAAGGCCACGTGTCGTCAACCACGAACACTCGATCAACTTCTTGAAAACCCCCTTCCACTTTACTGAGCGCACTTAACATCAAAGGGCGTTTGCTGTCACGGAAGTGCTGCTCCAGATAGGTTGTCATCTGTGGGCCAGAAAACAGGTCGGTCGAATCCAGTGGCCTGCAAAGATCCGACAACCAACTCGGCTTCCGCCTTAAAACATATTGATCTGTTTTTCGCTGCTGTAAAAAGCTGTGGCAATCTGAAGCTCGACACCACACACCTTTCTGGTGCCAACCGTTCAATCGATCGGGAAGATCCAAATGGTCAATCACCACTGAACGGGACGACATCCCCGATGGAAACAAATGATGAGGATAAAAGATGACGCCTTTCACAAAGGCCAAACGTTTTGTCACTTCGGGAAAGTAGGTTTGGCTAAGGGGAAGCTGGACATCAAACATTCGCTCCATCTTGGATTCGAAACTATCGCTGGAATTCGGTCCAACAAGGCGATCACGAATCAAACACGCTTCTGAATCAAACAGATAAAACTTCACTGCCGCTTCAAGGTGCCAAATCTGTGAATCATGTTCGAAAATAAAATCCACTTCCCCCACGGTGCGACCATTTTCGATCACCTGTTGACCACAGTGAATCATTCTTCCCTTGATGACATTTGTAATCAGAAATTCGACCAGAACTTCAAAGTACAATCCCACTTTGTGATTCATCGTTGCGGAACGGCTCGCCAGAAATCGATGAAAATCTTCGGCATAATCTCCACGTATAAGTCGTTCTTGTTCCACGGCAGAAAGCAAAGGTGTGGTCGAGTCGTGTTTGATTAAGGAGCGACTTTCGGCCGCCCAAATCAAATCCAAATACCCTTGCTGAACGTTCATTTCACAATTGTTCCTGTTGGCACCACGACCTGCCCGTGAATCAAACCAAGATCATATCGAATTCGACCGCAATTCCATTCCGTATTAAACATCACAAAAACGGTTGAAATCACGGATGAATGGGCAAACCACCGCACGAACCCATGTCATTCCAACAACTCAAGTCATCCCAACAAGGTAGTGGCAAGCGCAAAACAGGAAGGCCGCACGAAGTGAACACAAATCCGCTTGCCTACCGTGAAATTCTGATTGTGAGCAGATTCATTCAAAAATGAATCTGCTTCTAAGCAAAGTACCAACTCAGCGAATCAGTCTGTCTCCCCATATTTCTTTGCAAATCGGTTTTGCGAGTTTGATGTTTCAGAAGTATAGTTCCGCAGACGTTCTTCTTTACCGTTGCCTATCGATTCAGTCATGTGGAAAAAACTTATTCAAATGACGACAGGACCGCGAGCATTGCTTCGCAAAGTCCTTGCGTTAAATGATTCTCCACATGCGATTGCTTTAGGCGTCGCCATTGGGATTTTCGTGGGCCTGACACCCACAGTTGGCATCCAAACCATCCTGATCTTGGGTCTGGTATTCGCCACACGCAAATTCATGTATTTCAATGCCACCGCGGCGATGGCTTCAACGTACGTGTCGAACCCTGTCACGATGGTCCCTATGTACTACGGGTGGTATCGAATCGGTGCATGGTTTTATCCTAGTAGCCTGACAGCGGCTGAATTTGAACAACTGCTACAATTTGAAGGCTTTTCAGGCTGGTTGGCAGCAATGCAAAATTTGGGTTCTCAAGTCGCATTGCCGATGTGCTTAGGAGCTCTGATCACGGCTTCCATTGGCGTTGCCATTGCCTATCCAACCACCTATTTCCTAGTCAAATCGTTTCGAGATCGACAAGAAAAGCCGCCCAGCCAATCAGAAAAAGCCGTCTCCGATCCTCAGGAAGTCCCAAAGACGCACACCAGCACCACCTCGGAAGATGCTCCAACGGATTCGCAAGAAGCTTCCTCCGCAACAGCAGACAGAAGAACTGCAAAACCTAAGACCGCGCGGACAAAACCGCTACTATCGTCCTAAGTCAGCTGCTTTTGTCACCACCACAGCCTGATTCAGCGTAAGCAGCCTGATTCATTCAGAATCTGTTGTGGCCCAGAACGCATGGCCCATAGCACATCACCCAGAGCACATCACCCAGAGCACATCACCCAGAGCACATAGCCAAACGCGACTCTCCATGTCCTGTGAGCCCCACAAAACGACCAACTGCCGCTCACACAACTGAAGCTCTGTGGCAGCTTCCAGCCAAATACCGCACGACTGCCGTCTCCGTGTCAGCGGATTCCGTTTGAAACGATTAGGCAAAATGCAGTCGCCCAGCATCTGCGGGTTTCTATGTTGTTTTTTGGCAACATCACTCCTGCAAGCTAACTATACAGCAATCCCTTGTCGTGGTTGAAGGCCTCCGATTTTCGGAGACCAGCAACACACCCTGATTGAAAATCCGGTCTTGGACATCATCTCAGGGGCACGACTTAAATTGTGTTTGAACCTTGCAGGCCCTCTCATGCTTTGCCACCTCAGCAACAAACAAATTATCGTTTTTGTCATCGGTCTCCTCGCTGTTTTTCAGCCCAACAGTGGACTCGCTTTTGAAGCTCCTCCCCACGCACAAACCGAACCATCTGAAAGTTCGGCTCCGGGCAACAATATCGATGTCAATCGGATGTGTCCTGTGCTGTCAAACGAAGAAGCAATCGCCGAATACTCCGTGATGTACAAGGGAAAAGAAGTCCGTTTTTGTTGCAGCGAATGCATCATCGAATTCAACAAGCATCCCGAAATCTACGAAAACGTATTGCCTCAACTTCGGAGTTTGTCAGTGCTTGATCGAGCCATGCTGTGGGGAACTCAACACAAATTCACACTGCTTGTGCCAACACTGCTTTCCCTTCTGATACTGTTGCGAATTGGACGAGCACGACTCAAAGACAGCAATGGCTATCTGGCCAAACTGATTACCTTTCGAACCACGGCAACCGTCCCTTTAATGGCGATCAGTGGGTTCCTTGGATTTGAAGTTTGGCACCTACAACAAGATGTGGGGGATCGAGCACTCAAAGATGAAATTCATTACGCCACATTCTATGACTTCGGTTTCCCTCCAACGCCACGCGAACCCAAGCAAGAACCTCAATTGAAAGGTTCGTATTATCGAGGCAACGACGAACGCAGCCCTCGACTCTTCAACAACGGCAACTACCGAACCGCCACGTTTCACGTTAGCCTGGTGGACGACAACGGCAACGAACTGGAAGCAGGAGACAACATCGCCGGCACGCCACTGTTCGTCCGCTTTCAAATCGACCGCCCGCCATTCACCCCTGATTTTCTGTACAACCCGGAAATGATGGAAACCATGTTTTTGACTCAGGAAGCAGACCCGTTTCTGGGACGATATGAACCTGTCAAGGACTTAGTTCCCTTAACAGAAACAGAACCCATGCAGGCATGGGAAGCACTGTTTCCTATCGAATCATGTGGCACCTGTGCATGCAGCAAAGACCGGTCTGGCACGGTCTATGTTTGTGAAAAGTACTTCAAAATGTCGCGAATCCCAACGGTCGGCAAGCAACAAGTCGGAGGACGATATCACTATGGAGTTCGCTACGAACTGAAAACAGAAGGTGGCATCCTGCGAGAAGATAGCAAGCTGTACATGGGAGCACTGTATCGGACTCGAAAACTGCCGACTTGGCGAGTTCCCATGACAGAATGGTTTAGCAGCGAACCGATTCCCGTACTGCCAGGAAAGAATGTCGAAGACCCAGAACTCTTGGGAATCAAAGACCATGCCATCAAGCAACAGGGCTAAATCCAAAATCATGATGGCTTGTCACAGCAGAAAGATCGAAGCTCAAGCAAAGACACAACGCAGCAAAAATTGAGAAACCGTTTTGTGCGAGCTTCGTGGCGTGACAGTTGACTGTGAAAAATTCTTGCAGGCTCACGGCCTTGTAAAATGCCGTAGCAACACTGCTCACGGTCAGGAATTACAGATTGCCAAGCACAAAGCCCACAGCCAATGTCCCAACCACAAGCAGCGCCGCGGAAGCTTTGATCCACCGCTGACGATCACGCTTTTCTTTAAGACTTAAAGTGGCTTCCAAAATGGCAACACGTTCGTAACGCAAAGCCCCACTGACGTTGGGCGGGTGTTCAGAATGTATTGGTACAGAATTCATCGAAGTGCTTTCGCTGTGGGGCAGGGAACCAATCACTTGATTGAGTGATCTGGTCGTGAAGGTATGTTCGTCTCAACGAACTCAACCTTACTTTGGCTCACAAAGATTTCGTGAATTTCAGCCGATTTCGCACTTCCTGTGAGAAAAGCAGGTTTTTGAACAAATGTGCACAAAAAAAAGCCGCATCTCACGACCTCGTGAAATGCGGCTTTTGCATTTTGTGAATCGCAAATTCAACCTCGCTATTCTTCCAATTCGATATTCCAGTAAGCATCACTCACAAATTTCGACCAGCTTTCTAGTCGAGCACCAGATCGAGCATAACTTGGATTCCAAATTGGTCGAACAGGTGGCTTCAACAAAGGCATCAATGCCTGATCGGGCGTGCGATTTCCTTTGTGATGATTGCACTCAACACAGGCCAAAACACAGTTTCCCCAACTGGATATTCCACCTTGAGCTCGAGGAACAACGTGGTCGATCGTCAGCTCTTCGCTGCCAGGACGACACTCACAATATTGACACGTGAAGTTGTCTCGCTTAAAGACATTCCGACGGCTAAACGCCACCACCTTGGTCGGCAGCCGATCGTACTTTGTCAAAGTCACCACTTCGGGAACTTTCAGACGAAGCCATTGAGTCTGAATAAAGGCCTCATCCGCTTTCGGTTCGATTAAAGACCAATCTTCCCAACCGTACTGCTGAAAATCATTGGGGTCGACGATACGAGCCGATTCGTTCCAAACCTTCACCAAAGCTCGCGACACTGGCGCAACGCCCACAGGCTGCCAATTGCGATTTAGGACCAACGTGGGTCTTTCAAGCACTGAAGTAACCACGGACAAAACCCTCCTGTCAGAACACCGACGAACACGACAGCCGCTCTCCCTGAATCGATCAATATCCGTTCAACCAAACTGATTCTTCTGTCGGAATTTGACTCGATCAAAAGCCTTGGCAACCAAACCCTATCGAGTGACCGTCACCGGTACTACTCAAGAAAAGCCCACGTCAGACGAATCTAACAATTCTGTCAACAACCGTAACTTTCGGCCTTGCCAAGATTCAAACAACTACTCAACAGGACACATGGTCCCACAGAAAGTTCGCTTGGCCACCTGCCAGTTTTTCAATCGACGGCCATCATCC
>CAYTUE010000010.1:47630-55062 GCA_964441085.1 uncultured Planctomycetaceae bacterium | reverse complement strand
AGCAAATTCACAACTATTTCTTAGCGGCTTGGCAGCCACCTTCAACCAAAGCCAACCATCCCATCAGTAATATGACTCCGCCCACTGGAGAAAGTTGCGCAGATAAGTCGTTTCCTGTCGCTACGTTCGCGAACAGGCATCCAGAATACAAAACTGTCCCTAACAGAAAGCTCCATAAAGCAATCAGCAGCATTCGGCGAGGACGCAAGGACAACAAAATTCCAGTCGCCATCATCGCAAGCCCATGGATCAGCTGACACAAATTCGCTCGTTCAAAACGACTCATCATGATTTCCGCTTCAACCACTGTTTGGCCGATTTCATTGGAAACCATGTCTCGATACCGCCTCTCCAATTGGTGCCCGATTCCTTGAGCCCCAAACGCCATTAAGACGAATCCAAGCAAGGTCATCAAAGCACCAGCCTTGACCCAACTATGAGTCAACTGAAACACATCAAGTCCGGGATCGCAGGTCTGAGCCATAGTAAAGCATCTTGATGTAAGAAGTGATCGAAAAGACTGCGACAAACACAGCACACAAAACAGCAACGAATTAGGCTGTCACCACATAGTTTCTCTGATCACATTGGGCAAAAAAACCGACAACCGCCACACTTCGACGTTCAGCCGAGGAATCTCCCACAACAAGTGGGACACATCACAACCCGTGCTGATTCGCTCCCCCAACCGCTCTCATCTGGCGTTGGCATGGCAAGCGAGTCGAAGGTCCATAATTTGCCCAAGATGACTCCTGAAAACCGGCCAACATCAACCTCACAGAGACTGACAAAAGAAAGCAGAAGACACCTCAGGCAACAGGCTTGGTCGGCTGAGAATAAAAAAACGCAGTGCTTCAAAAACTCAAAGAAGCACTGCGTCTTGTTTCATCTCGTCAAACTAGATCGTGGTCGAAATAAATCCGCCGTCGACAACGATATTTTGTCCCGTCACAAAGCTGGATCCTTTTTGAGCCGCCAGCCACACGACGGCTCCTGCCAGCTCTTCTGGGCTGCCAAAACGAGCCATCGGAGTATGACCGATGATCTGCCCACCTCGTTCGGTATAAGTTCCATCCTCATTGAACAGCAATGCTCGGTTTTGTTCGGCAGGAAAGAACCCAGGGCTGATCGCATTGACTCGGACGCCTTTCGTTGCCCATTCTCGAGCAAGAAACTGAGTCAAATTCAGCACAGCTGCTTTCGCTGCGGCATACGCGACGACTCGAGACAACGGAATCATTCCTGCCATCGACGCAATATTAATGATACTGCCTTTTCCTGTTTCCAACATGGTTTCACCAAACACCTGAGCTGGCAAAAGAGAACCACCAACAAGATTTAAATCAAAGACCGTATTCCAAGCTTCTGTTGGAAGTTTGCAGAAGTCACTGCCAGGAGGCAAAGTCGCGTCCGGATGATTTCCTCCTGCCGCACTGACTAAAACACTCACTGCTCCAAACTTGTCATTGATGGCATCGCGAGCAGTCTTCATCGATGTGGGATCCAAAGCATCCACAGCATGGAACATAGCTGTGCCGCCGGCAGCTTCAATCGCTTTCACCTTGGCAGCACCTCGTTCTTCACTGCGGCCTAACACGGCCACTTTCGCTCCATACGCAGCCAAGGCATCTGCCATGCCTCCACCCAGCACTCCCGTACCGCCGATCACAACAGCCGTATCAGATGACAAATCAAATAAGTCGTTTTTCATTTCAATACTTCTTCGCAAATTTAACACACACAAAACATGTCGCTATACACGCCAATTTCAAATTGACTGATGTCTCGAACACAATCAATCCAACACGGATGATACACGACTTAAAAGAAATCGAATTTCGCTTTTCAAAACAATACAAAGACTGCAACCGTCCATCCAAATCTGGCCATCCAAATTCGTCCTTCGATCAGCCAAACGGCATTCTTTATGGAGAATCGCACCGGCAAAATGATAAACTCAGAGACCGTTCAGTCTGGAATCAGCAGCAGACGTTCAAGCCCACAAGAAAATCGTTTCGACTGTATGATAATGATGTTGCCTCAGCTTGGCGACCGCCATGAAACGATCAGGTCAATCTGATTTGTGTTTCACACTGTGGAGCTTCGTCTCAACTTTGCTTTGACAGCAAAACTTGCCTGAGATCAACAAATCCTTTCACTTCTTGGAACAATCGACCTGCTGATCCGACCAAGAATTCCAACTGATCACAATTGTCAATGACACAGGCATTCGACGGCAGACTTTCAAAGCTTAGACTCACGCAACCCACATTGAATCCTGCTCTTTCGGTGACTTGACTCACGATAGAAATTTTCGCCATGACCATCGACACACCAGACTGGGTTGGCAAGTCCGTCTTTTATCAAATTTTCCCGGATCGATTTGCTCGAGGGCCCCAGACTCAAACCGAAATCGAATGGGAACCATGGGATTCTGCTCCAACACTCCATGGTTTTAAGGGAGGTGATTTATACGGGGTGGCAGAAAAACTGGATCACCTTCAGAACTTGGGAATCACCGCAATCTACTTTTGTCCCATTTTTTCGAGCGCAGCGAATCACCGTTATCACACCTACGATTACATGCAAGTCGACCCGTTACTGGGTGGCAATGCTGCTTTGCGACAGCTGATTGATGAAGCTCATGATCGCAACATGAAAATTGTGCTGGATGGAGTTTTCAATCATGCCAGTCGTGGTTTTTGGCAGTTCCACCACGTTTTGGAAAATGGCGAAGCGTCTCCGTATCGAAATTGGTTTCACATGGATTCGGCATGCATGAAAGGAGACCGCCCGTTTCAACCGTACCCCAATCTCGAAGCACAACAGGCATTGGAATCAGGGCAGGGAAGTCTTGAAGCGATCGGTTATTCTGCATGGTGGAACCTGCCCGCTCTTCCAAAGTTCAATACAAATTGCGAAGCCGTTCGAAACTATCTCTGGGATGTTGCCACCTACTGGATTGAATTTGGAATCGATGGCTGGCGACTGGACGTCCCGAACGAAATTGACGACGACGAATTTTGGCGAGAATTTCGTCGTCGAGTTCGAGCCATCAATCCAGAAGCCTATGTCGTCGGTGAAGTGTGGGGCGAAGCCAAACGCTGGCTACAAGGCGACATGTGGGATGCCGTGATGAACTATCAAATCACAGCCGCCTGTTTGGGTTACTTTGGAGCTCACCATTTAGACCTAAAAGAGACTCGCCGACCATCCAGTTTCAGTCACGTCCAGCTGCTCCAAGGTGCCGAATTCGCCGCCGAAGTAGAACGAGTGACAACAATGTACAGCCCAGAAATTGCAGCTTGCCAGCTGAATCTTTTGGACAGCCACGACATGCCTCGCTTTCTCACCTGCTGCCAAGGCAATACTTCGTCACTCAAATTAGCATGGTTGTTCCTATGTTGTCTGCCCGGTGCTCCCTGCGTTTACTATGGTGACGAAGTGGGATTAGACGGTCGCCACGACCCAGGCTGCCGCAAGGGATTCCCGTGGAACCAAGCCGACTGGCAACAGGACATCTTTCATTGGTACCAACAGTGCATTCAAATCAGAACAGGCCGCGAACTGGGCCAACACAGTCGGCCAAAGTTACTGGCAGAATCATCTGCCGCTACCGCATTTCAAGTGCAATCAAATGATGGACCGCATCTCTTGGTCTTGAATCCCGGATCAGAAACCGTACTTCTATCCGTTGCGTGTGCAAGTATCGCAGATGAGGCATTGATCAGCTTGGGTTCAATTCAAAAAGACGACCACGGTGATGGTTTGCTCCAGTTTCAAATCGAAGGAGGGAGCGGAGCCATCTGGAAGTCCTCGGGCTCTGCCGCCAACGTTCAGTAAGCCGCGTTTTGAAGTCGGTTCACTGTCTTCCGCCTACCAAAGCGAATGGAGGGAGTTCACGATACGCCCAGCACGCGGGATATGTCGCCCTCGCGAACTCCACGCAACAACAAAGATCTTCCGAAATCTGCGAACGATCAACAGCCTGAGATCGGGAGACCGTTCCCAAGATGTAAGTAAACAGCATCAAAATTTCACGGAAGATGCACGAAAACAGGTAACATCATGATTTGCTTGGAACAGGCAACGACTCTGTCGCCGAGAGAATGAAGATTGTCCTGAATGAAGTCGACGGCAGAGATTGGCAGCAGAAACGTTTTTTTAGAAGTTGTGGTGCGCTGGAGTCGGGCTCTTCGAGCCCGAAAGCGTACAATCGATTCCACACAACGTTGATCACATAACAGAGTCTTCAACCAAATCAATTCATCGTATCGCCGAATTCGCAAGTCCTGCATCTTTCATTTTCACAGATTTCCCTTCACGTGCCCGATATTCTGCTGACAACTTTAAATGCTCGCTACTGGCACAGTAGTTTTGGCCTGCGTTATCTGATGGCCAACATGGGAGACCTATCAGAACGCACGTTGCTGCTAGAATTTGGTATTGGCGACCGGCCCGTTGATCTGCTGGATAAAATTCTGAATCACCAACCCAAGATCGTCACGTTCGGTGTCTACATCTGGAATATCGACCAAGTCACTCAATTGGTCTTCGACCTGAAATCCGTTCGTCCCGACTTGATCGTCATCTTGGGAGGACCAGAAGTCAGCTATGAATACGAAGGCCAACCGATTGTTGAAGCCGCCGACTTTCTTGTCACGGGTGAAGGAGATCTCGCGTTACCTGCGCTGTGCCAACAAATTCTGCAGGCCACACCCGACGAAATCAAACAGCTTCCCAAAGTTGTTGTCAGCGGTGTCCCCGACTTAAAAGACATTCAGCTTCCATACCACCTGTACACCGATGAAGATATCGCTCATCGCATCATCTACGTTGAAGTCTCACGAGGTTGCCCGTTCACATGTGAATTCTGTCTTTCCGCATTAGAAATTCCCGTGCGACTTTTTGACGTCGATCAGTTTCTGAATGCGATGCAAACACTGCTTGATCGAGGAGTTCGGCAGTTTAAGTTCGTGGATCGCACGTTCAATTTGAACATGCGAGTCAGCACACGAATTCTGAACTTCTTTCTGGATCGCATCACACCGGATCTCTTTCTGCATTTTGAAATGATTCCCGATCGCTTACCGGAAACGCTGCGAGACATCATTGCCAAATTTCCTGACGGAGCACTGCAGTTTGAAATCGGTGTCCAGACCTTCAATGATCTTGCCGGCGAATACATTAGTCGGAAACAAAACAACGACAAATTGGCAGACAACTTTCGGTTTCTGAGACAGCAAACGGGAGTTCACATTCACGCCGACTTAATCATCGGGCTTCCCGGAGAAGATGTCGAAAGCTTTGGCAAAGGCTTCGATCGATTGCTAGACCTACAGCCTCAGGAAATTCAAGTCGGCATTCTGAAGTCGCTCAAAGGAACCCCGATCACTCGACACGACATCGAATGGGAAATGGTGTACAGCAAATATGCTCCCTTTGAAATTCTGCAGAATCGCTTGATCGATTTTGCCACCATGCATCGCTTGAGACGGTTTTCACGCTTCTGGGATCTGTTCGCAAATAGCGGAAACTTTAAGTCCAGCCTCCCCTTGCTGTGGCTGCCCCCACAATCCGCATTTCAAGAGTTCCTGAAGTTCTGCGACTGGATTTACGGTGTGGAACAAAGAACTCATGGCATTTCTTTACCCAAACTTTCCGAACGTCTGTTTGAATACCTGACAACAATAACAATCGACGCCAGCACGGAATCAGCAAACAGCAGCACAGCCGGTTTATCCAATGAACTCAATGTCCAAGTGATTGCCGAAAGTATCTGGCGAGACTACGTTGGGGGAGGACGTCGCGACAAACCACACTTCCTCAGACCATTTGAACTGCCTGCGGTCCACGAAATTCAAGACCAACTGAAGTCTCAACAGTTGCCCAGTCGCCAAGCTCGACATTTATAATTCGGTTGATCAAGGCAACATGTGTTGTCAGCCTTGTGCGAAGCCCACCTTCCCGCCATCAACTTGACACGGGCATTCTGTAGGCGATCACTGTGAGGCCGAGCGCCGATTCGGGCTCAAAGAGCCCGACGACAGAAGGCGATCACGGCGACAGAATACGACAACGACACACATAAGTGTCCAATGATTCAACAAATCACCTTTGCCTTGCTGCCAAGGCAGCTCGGCCTCGCGCTTCGTAGTCATCAAATTGCCAATGCTCAGTCCCTTGATTCAATGGCGGTTGACTGACAAGCGATTCATCAGCATATGCCCCAGTTTGGCTAATCACAATCGGCTGCAAAGTGAAGCCAATCAACAAAAACGACAACATCGCGAATCCCACAATTTGTCGCCCCCATCCCAAAGGCATCTGGTCGTCCCGAGTTGGTGGGTGCCGAGGACCTGTCCATGTCACCAAAATCAGCAACAACACGTAGGAATACTGCTGAACCCAGATCATGTAGCAGGCCGCAACAACAATAAGTCCCCAAGCGATGTAGTGGGCCGTCCGGCCAATCAATGTGTACAGCAAGTGCCCACCGTCCAGCTGCCCAATCGGCAGGAGATTCAATGCCGTGATAAAAATGCCCACCCAGCCTGCGATTGCGAATCCATTCCATTGAAACACCATCCCAGAAGGTAACGGTCCATGCACAAATTCAATCGCTGTCTTCACGATCCATGGCTGTCCAAATTCGAACGGACGATTATGCAAATCCAAGACATATCCTGAGGCATAGATTCCATACATCAGCACGGGAATCGTGACCAGCAACCCCGCAATCGGCCCAGAAACTGCAATGTCAAACAGCTGTTTTCGATCAGCTCGCCCCGGTTCCTGTAAAATCACAGCCCCCATCGTTCCCAAAGGAGGCAAGGGCAACGGAATAAAAAACGGAAGGGATGCAGGCACAGAATATCTTAAAGCCTGCAGATAATGCCCCATTTCATGACAGAGTAAAATCAACATCAAGGGCACGCTATACGACATTCCCTGCTGCAATTTGATCCAAAAGTGATCAAGCAAAGTCAGGCGCTCAGTCCATGGCCAAGGAATCCCGTTCAGGTAGGCCAGTAGCTCCTTGCCGTAAACGGGATTCACCCATCCAAAGAGAATTTCAATCGGCCAGTAGTCTGCTGCGACCAACGTTGTACTGACAAAGGTGGCGAAAAACAGGGCAATGCATAACTGGAACCGACGAGCCGCTTTTCGTCGACTTTGATCCCAAGCAATGCGAGTTCCAATTTCTTCTTCCAAGAGCCGTAGTTCCTTCGCTTCGCTGGTTTCCAACGACTGTGAGACACCCATCAAGCCAACATTCTGACATTGATGATCTGTGTTATCAAAGGACTGAAATCCTACCGTGGTTGAATCCAACGCCGATGTACTCAGCCCAGTTGTACTCAGCCCAGTTGAGCACAAATCAGTTGAACTCAAATCAGTTGAACTCAAATCAGTTCCGATAACACCTTCA
>CAYTUE010000010.1:39653-47530 GCA_964441085.1 uncultured Planctomycetaceae bacterium | reverse complement strand
CAAATCAGTTGAACTCAAATCAGTTGAACTCAAATCAGTTCCGATAACACCTTCAGTATCGAAAGCTTGGTCTTTGATGCTACGATCCACAAGTCGGTCCTCTATCAGTCCGCCATGATTGCCTACTGTTTCTCACATCCCTGAACACGAATCCGTGCCAAATCGTGGATGTTTCAAGATCTTGGAAATTGTCAACGAAATCAAAGTGATCAACAGCAGGAAACGATTTCCATCGCGGCAATTTTAAAACCGCAGTAAACTGATTTGGCGTGTGGTAAATTATCAACACGTTTTTCATGGCAGAATGAAAAGAATCAGCACATGAAGGAAAATCATGGGGCCTGAACCCAAAAACTAAAACACGGAAACTCACCCGATCAACGGAACAATTCAACAATTCGACATCCTAGATCCCAGCGGCCTTTGGGCTCCTGCTGTTTCTCGTGAACTGTCTGAACGATGGGACCACAGGCCGGGAACTCCTCAGGTGTTTGGTTGGAAAAAGTCAACACAGCTACAAGCAGGAATTGATCCCCGAACGTCTCAAGGACTCATTCTGTTCTTTGCTGGAATCGAAAAAGAATGCCTATCGATTCTCAGCCGTCTCATGACGGAAGCTTATCAATGCCCACTGGCTGCTGTGCTGAATCGCCAACATCACGACCTCGTGCCCGTCCTCATCGAATCGAACATTAAGTCCGTCATCATGGAACCCGCCAACGACGTTCCCATCGCTGACTGGTGTCTGGCAGTGTTTGATTTCGCCAATTCAAAACCCAAACACTGAAATCTGTGTTCGGCCACAGACAGTGCGGCCATAGCCAGTTCGGCCACAGACACTCAAAAGTGGACTGCCTGATGATTCCATTCGCAGTGAAGTGCAGTCGATTCCTTCCCGACCAACTCAACCATCGTATTCATTCACGTCAATTCGCGATTCGTACACCGCAGCTTAGTACGCAAAGATTCGCAATTGCTTTGAAATCACAACTGGCTGAGCGTGTCTTCGCTCTTGTTTCAGAACTTGCCTGACTTGCGGGACCACTTTCCGAAAACGTTTCCACTGAACAGTGGAGCAGGGTGGCTGCCCCCATTGATTCAACATGTCGCTGAAAACTTCACGACGATATCGACGTCGAACATGAATCGGATCAAACCCGAAGCTGTATTGAGGAGCCGCATAAAGCTGAACATCTTGATCCGCTGCAACCTGCTGAAGTCCATCGAATAGATTTTGAGTGGCCCGTTTGACCTGAGACAAATCCAGTGGACTGAAAGGGAACAGCAATCGTTTCATAACACCAAAACGAATTCCATTCAAACTCAGTACAGATTCCACAGGAGGCAAGGTCAACACAATATCAGTACTGCCATTCCACTTACGAATCCGATGAATACACTCGATTGCGCCATTCACGACTTCAGATACGCTGCGTCCATACAAAAGGTCGTTGCCAAGATCTGTGATTAACGCAGACGGAATTTGATCGCTGCGAAAATCAGAGAAGGCGTCCCAAAGTCCTGAGTGCAAAATTCCGGGCAAACGACAAAACGCAAACCCACTTGAAGCCGTCACGTAGGCTCGCCCCATTCCTTGAGCCGTAACGAGGTCGATGGGTCCATGAAAAGACTGAACCACAAGACTCACAATTTCTGACCACGCCAAAGACACATTGCTGGCTCCTAAAACCAGCACAGTGCAGCCATTTCTATTCGGGCGATCCTGATTGGCAACAGTCTTCAGTAAGTTATCCGATGCTTGAATATTCATGATAAAAAGGCGGCCCATTGCCACATTCCTGCGGTGTGATTCGCACGACAAACCGAACAGCTGATTCAAAAAACACGTTTATGCTGTTGAGTCACAGGTCGTCAGCATGACTGCTTACTGCGTCACTGAACTTTCCAGAAGTCTGGAATCAGCAGCACGATAATCGCAAACAGTTCCAACCGTCCCAACAGCATCAACACGGATAAGATCAACTTCGAAGTTTCACTAAAGGCCGTGTAATTCGAATGCGGACCACAAACACCTAATCCAGGGCCGATGTTATTTAAACATGAAATTGCAGCACTTGCACAATCCATCAGCTTATTTCCGGTACCGGAATTGACCCATTGATCATTCGGTTCAATGCCAACAATCAGTAGCCAACTGCCAGCCACAATGGCCGCGATAAAGCAAAAGTAAACCAGTACATCTTGCCCAACTGAATCGTGAATTTTTCGGCCCGCCAAACGCAAAGGTCGAACTAAGTTGGGGCGAAACGAACGTTCGCCTTCTCGCTGCAAAACCTTAAACAGCACGATAAAGCGAATCACTTTCACGCCTCCGCCGGTCGACCCCGAACATCCTCCCACAAACATCAATAGCAGCAAAAGCCCCTGTGTAAACAGAGGCCAAACGACAAAATTTTCGGTGCCAAATCCAGTGGTTGTCATCACCGCAACGACATTAAACAAAGCATGCCGAATACTTTCGGCAATCGTTTCGTAATGAGAACTTTTCCACAGCAAAAAGGCGATGACCGCCGTTGCTACAGTGATTATGGTGATGTAAATTCGATATTCAGGATCCGAAATCACATGCCCCACTCGGCCTTTCGTCGAACTGCGGTCAATTCGATTTGATCCCTTCAACAGCAGGTAGTACAAGTTAAAGTTGGTGCCTGCCAAGATCATGAAGATGATGATTGTGTATTCCAGTGTGGGAGACTGAAACGATCCCACACTGGCATTGCGAGTACTAAAGCCGCCAGTTGCCAATGTTGCAAAAGCGTGACACAACGATTCGTAAATGTTCAGCCCCTGAAAATACAGGACAAAAAACATTAATACGGAAAGCCCCAAGTAGATGGACCACATCACGGTCGCTGTTTCTCGAATACGCGGCCTGACAGAATCCGAAACCGGCCCAGGCACTTCACGCTTCATCAACGCTTTTCCACCCGCTCCAAGCTGGCCTAAAATTGCGACGAACAAAACAATGATGCCCATGCCTCCCAGCCAATGCGTAAAGCAACGCCAAAACAGAACACTGCGAGGAATATAAGCCAGTCGACCAGCTCGAGCTTCATCTTCACAACTTGTGATACCGTCTGGAACTTCCAGTTGAGTCAACACAGAAGCTCCCGTGGTTGAAAAGCCTGATACGGATTCAAAAATCGAATCCGCAAAGCTCATGGGAACACCAGCAAGCCGGTATGTTGGAGTTAACCAATAGGGCAGGCCGCCAAGGATTCCGCAAAGAATCCAGCCAAAACCAACCACAGCCAGAGCCTCTTTTCGCAGCAAGGTATCTTTGCGACTGTCTTTGCCGAGCATCACCAAAACGCAGCCCAATGAAAAAGCAAAAAGGATGGCTTTGCACATTCCAAAAAACGACACGCGTTCAAAGCTTGGCGCTTCACCAAACGCTTCAAAAGACCACGGAAGCGACAAGACCATCGATCCACTGATAATCAGTGAGAGATAACCCAAAAGGCGAAAAACCAAAATCCAATTCATGGGATCTACGACTTTGCAATGGCAGGCATCATGCTTCAAACCAAAAGCGTGATGCCTGCCGTTCATTGGAATGAAGCCAACAAAAAACGACCGTACGTTGAATCACTCAATCGTGGCTTGCGATCACTTGAAAATGATTGTGACCGAAGTTGTCACGAATTCGTAATCAGACCAAAACATCTTGAATGTGCAGCAACAATGCCGTCATCGTTGTCACAGCGACAACATCCAACAATCGCTGGCAAAACTTATTTGGCTGGTACGGCGGGCTTGGCGGGCAGTCCTGCTTTCTTTTTCGCCTTTGCTTTTTGCTTCTCTTGTTTCTTGCCGGGCTTGTTTTTGAAAGCTGGGTCAACTTCTGGTTTCATTTCGATCAGAATCGGCTTGATTCCACTGCCCGCATACCCCTGCACAGGAGTGCCATCTTCTTGCAGTTTTTGAGTACTCCAGAGGACTCCGCGAGCCACCAAATCTAACCAGACATCTGTATTCATGGTTTCGTTGTGGTGGCCAATTGAAGTCCCGAAGATTCGAGCCTTTCCAAAAGTGTTCGTCCATGCAACAACGTGATCTTTCTTGCTGTCTTTCCCATACGCCTGTGCTAACGGAACGCAGTTTGGCCACATTTTTTGAATTTTATACAGCTCTCCATGCGGAGTCTCCCAGTTGTCTGAAAAGCCTTTCATGATGGGATGAGTTTCATTCATTGTGCGAACAGTTAAACCGCGTCTGTTTTCGTGTCGAGTGGATGTCACGCCAATCAGTTCTCGCCATGGATCTGCTGCCGCAGCCGCGTTTCGGTAGCTATGCAAACTACAGTGAACAAAGATTCCGGGAACCCCTTGATGATGAGCGGCCGTGATGCCTTGGATAAAGTCAGCATCTGCGACTCCACCAAAACACTCGTTGTGAAAAATCACGTCGTACCCCATTGCCCAATCAGGCTCGCTGTACTTGGAAATCTTATGCTTGCCTTTTCCTCCTCCTTCGTGAACAACATCCCAAGTGATGTTCACTCGCTGAGACATGCCTTCGGTAACGATTTTTTCCTGAGCCTTGTAGTCATGACAACAGCCTCCTGTGATAAGTAGCCCCTTGAGCGGCCGAATGTCATCGTGAGCGGATTGTGTGGCCACAGTATCGGATGGCGGTTCGTCTCCAAGAGAAACTGCAATCGGACCAACGAGGCTAGCGACCAACAAAAGAGTGGCGCAAGAAAAATAATTTTTCACGTGTCGCTTTCACTAAAACAAACGACCAGCGGTCGAAATATCATTGAGGGCGGTCAGATCCACGATCCAGCCTTTGTCCAGATATCATAGCGATACAAATGAAAGACCTGTAGCGTTGATTACAGATCCATGACACAGATGCACGCAGCAAGATTGTGCAATCGGTGGAAGGCAAAATTCGACATGCAGAAGCGATGCCTCGATCCGAAATGAGGAATTCCAGATTGTGCCACGGTCTGGTTGATCAACACACAACACGGCATCACACATCTATTTTTCGCGCTGTTGTAGTTTCGCGCTGTTGTGGCACAACCATTTCGTTAGCTGCCATTTCGTTAGCGGCCAATGCGAAATGGTTGAAGAGAATCGTGGGAGAAAGCAAACGCAACTTCCTGATGATGTCAACCTAAAGAAGGCAGATTGAAAGTGGCAATGAGCAACCAATAGAAGGGGACTGTTTTACACCTTGGCACTGTATTTGCGATTTGGTACTGTTTTACGCTTTGGCAAAAGCGTTGGATGTATCAATTTCGTAGTTGCGGTCAAACACTTCGTGAAAGTCGTAGACTCCAATGAAGTCTTCCAACCGATCATCCAGTGTTTTGCTCATGTCCCCGTCTTCGATCAGTTCAAACACCATCTTGCCGATGTCGGCCGTGGAATAGATCCCCCACGTTCCCAGCACCGTTTGAGCCATCAAGCCAAATTTTTCCTGTGCCAAACCTTTGACACCGTGCAACAGTTCTGGACCAGACACATGGCCCGTGTTGGAACTGGAACGGTCTCGACCAAGACTGTCCTGAGCATACTTCAGGCCAGAAAAGATGAACGAATAACCGTCTCGGTGATAGGCGCGTTCTTTGGGATTTTGGCCGATCGTTGCCATGTAATTGTCCCTGACACGAATGAAATAATGACTTCAACGATTTGAATGAAGGTGCAGATGGTACAACGACCAACCACACGACTGAAGCATCTAATTTTGTTTTTTGCGTCCTTCGGCCTGCCGAACCTCACCGGCTCCCTGTTTTCCTCGCGAAACTACCGTAACGATGTCAGATTCGTCAGTCATCATACGTCGCCCATCCGGGTAGCTGACCAACAGTTTCCTAACCAGTAGCTCTTGCGCAATAATCCTGCCTTGACCTTCCTTAGTCACCACAGTAGCTCCCACCTTGGGCAATTCTTTCTGGTGAGCTTCGTAGGTGTCGTATTCGTAACGAAGGCAACATTTGAGTCGCCCACAACGTCCAGAAATCTTGTTGGGATCCAAAGTTGCCTTTTGCAACTTCGCCATCTTCATCGATACCGGAGGCATTTCTTTCAGATGTGTGCTGCAGCAAACCGGCTTACCACAGTCGCCATAGTCAGCTAACAGGCGAGCTTCGTCTCGGACTCCAATTTGTCGCATTTCGATGCGCGTATTGAAGGCTCGAGCCATCAATTTCACGAGTTCACGAAAATCGACTCGCTTTTCAGCCAGATAATAAAAAACGATCCGTTCGCCACCAAAAACCTGTTCCACATCAACCAATTGCATCTGCAACCGTCGAGTACTCACCATTTCTGTGGCGTCCCGCAGATACTCTTTTTCTTTGTTGGAAATTTCTTCTGCACTCAGGCGGTCTTCGTCGGAAGCGAGCCTTAAAATACGGCCCGGACGAGACTTTTCACCCAACAAATGCTGCGACTTTTCGTCCGCTTCGTTTAAGACAACCCCCATTTCCACGCCACGATCAGACCGCACAATCACATCAGAATTTCGGCAAATCCCATCTGCCTTACGGCTATGAAACACGCCCAAATGCCGCATGGATCCGTACCGAACCACAAACGATTTCTCGGCTGGCTCGCTTGCGGTGGAAGGCATTCTGTCAATAGAAGAAGTGGACATTCGGGATGTGGCAATCACTTAGAATCATAAGGAGAAGGGGGATACCTTATCGTTTCCGCATCAACATCCGCAAGGCATTCAGTAAACCCAGCATTCTCCCACAATTCGTTGGTCAAATTGGTCACTCACATAAAACCAAGCCCAAATGCGTTCAGATTCAAAAGGAGCCGCTAATTGAATCAGATCGCGTTGATACAAATCTTCAGACACGCATTCCACTTCGTCCAATTGTTGAAGAGTCTCTGAATTGACGCGAAAAACCTCCCCCACAATCGCCTGCCCACTCTGGCTGTCACTTGCATGACGAAGACCAGGGTAGTCGTAACAATCAACAAGAAAATAGGCGGGAGCGGTCTTCGCAGTGGCTAAGAATTCCGCACCCAACAAGGATTGATGCAAAGGAAAACCGCGTTTCAAAGTCCCATACACAAACACAAGCGAACTGCCTTCAATTTCCATATCATTTTTCCCTGTGGAATCCCGCCGCGACGCCTCATCAGAAAGTTCTTAGAAAAACGTGCCATGTCAGACGATCTTCAACACCAAACAATTGAAATTCGAGTTCGCTATAGCGAAACAGATGCGATGCAGTTGCTGCACCATTCCAATTACCTGACATACTTCGAAATTGGACGTACCGAATTATTGCGAGCTCAAGGCGGCAGCTATCGAAAAATGGAGGAATTAGGCCTCTTTTTTGTTGTTGCCAAGATCAATGTCAGATTCAAAAAGCCAGCAAAATACGACGATGTGCTGACCCTCACCACATCAATTCAGAAGCAATCGCTCGCTAAAATTGAACATCAATACACGCTCAAACGAGGCGAAGAAGTGCTGACTGAGGCTGAATCGGTGATTGCCTGTGTCGATCAAAATGGCGAAGTCCAACGAATTCCAGAGAACCTGACTGAGTTGACGGGAAGCTGTTAATTTTAGGAGGTTTGGGCAAATAAGTTGACTCGTGTGGACCTTAGCGGTTAGTCTCCGCGGTTCGTCATTTGGGGGATCACGTGATTCCCATAAAACTATCTCGAAGATCACCACTCTCAAAATGGTGTTTGTCGAGCCGTGGACTCACCCGTTCATACAAAAAAGGAACTTCAATGAGACGTTTTTTGATCCTTGCAGTCGCTGTCATGTTGACTGTTGCTTCTACCACAGCAGAAGCTGGTCGTCGTTGCGGCAAAGTCCGTAAATCACGAAGAGCCAAAACATGCTGCCCGCAGCCATGTCAGCAATCTTGC
>CAYTUE010000010.1:9906-39553 GCA_964441085.1 uncultured Planctomycetaceae bacterium | reverse complement strand
CCGTAAATCACGAAGAGCCAAAACATGCTGCCCGCAGCCATGTCAGCAATCTTGCCCACAGACATGCTGCCCACAACCTGTTTCATGCAGCCCATGTAACAGCTGTTCTGTTGCTCCTTCTTACAGCAGCTGCAGCTCTTGCGAAACTGTTTCTTCAGGATGCAGCTCATGCGGAACAACATCAGGTTGCAGCTCTTGCGAAACTGTTTCTTCAGGATGCAGCTCATGTGGAACAACATCAGGTTGTAGCTCTTGCGGAACTGTTTCTTCAGGATGCAGCTCATGCGGAACAACATCAGGTTGTAGCTCTTGTGGAACTGTTTCTTCAGGATGCAGCTCATGCGGAACAACATCAGGTTGCAGCTCTTGTGGAACTGCTTCTTCAGGATGTGCTTCTGGTAACTGTGGAGTTGTTGCTCCTGTTGCTGACGCTGTACCAGCCGCTGCTGCTCCAGCAGAACCAGTTGACGCTCCAGCTCCACCAGCTGAAGACGCACCTGCTCCACCAGCAGAAGATGCACCAGCAGAAGCTGCAGCTGATGCCATGGAAGCTAAATAATTTTCGATCGTGTGAGCGCATTTGTTGTTCTGCAGACTGCCGAACAATCAATCGCACATTCGCTCCGAAAACGATGAAGGTGGCAGAGATGCCGCCTTTTTTCGTGCGCCGATATTGTGAGTCGCTACAATCCACTGTCCGCAAAATTCAATGATGAAAAATGCTTCTGATTGATCACAATAGAATGTCTCTTTCCGGCATATCATCACCTTACGTCATCTGTGCATCCGTGTTGCTGACGTAATACCGCAAGTTCAACCAACAATTGATGCCGTTTCGAAGCCTGACAATTTCAGCGACCCTTCAAATTTGAAACGTGATCGTTCACAAAATGTTTCCGCAACTTCGCCGATATCAATTTGTCATCCTTTGTGGTTTGCTGGCTTGCCCCACTTCCGTCGCAATCTCATCGACACCTCTTCTCTCTGCGCCCAGCCACCCACTTTCCTATACGGAAGCGTGGATCACCATTTCAGATCGAATTGAAGTAAAACTCAGGCTCTTCACTGACGACATCATTCGGTACGACACTGCTTCCAGTCAGTTGCCAGAATCAATTCACGCAGATGAATTCAACCAGATCTTAGACCGACAAGGGCAAACGCTGCTGAACCGCATGCAAATCGAGATTGCAGGTCAGCGACTGAACGGAAAAGTCACTTCAACTCCAGAACCTTGGCAAGGCGCAGATGTCATTCATGTGGCCGGTTCCTCAAACGTAAAACATGCGTGGAGCTTTGAATTTCCCATTCCAAATTCCACTGTTCGCAGCCTCACACTACGGCATTCGTTTTCATCGCCGGATCTCAACCAACCTGGAGAACTCAGGCTACATTCCCGACACAAACCATGGAAACAAAGAATTGATGCCGTTATCCCGCCAGACCTTTCCTACACAGTTGTGTTTCAACAGGGAGGAAATTCAAAAGGCGCGACGGCAACCGCCAATGAAACGACTTCACGGATCATTGTGAGCCCCTTCGCTATCACTCACGAATTCAGTCTCCCGCTTGCCAGTGTCTTGAACGCATTTCAAATGGACACCTTGGCAAAGGAAAAGCCAAGCGTTGAGCCAACGGGTAGCCGTGAACAGAAGATATTAACGATCAACCAACAAACACAACTTGGCCAACAACTGAATCAATGGATCCAGCAAAACACGATTGTCATGTCAAAAGACAACGTGCTTGCAACGCAACAATCTTCTGTTCACTTTTTCGAATATGGCCTCATCCCAGAACAGCCGATTCCGAATCCCGTTCCCGCTCCCGTAGCGACTTCAGGAACGCTTGTTGGGATCCGTCAAACGTATGCTCATCCAAGCACGCTCGATCAAGGATCTGTTCTTCTGAAATCCACACTTCCGGGGATCTCAGAAATTCGTTGCGAGACAATTGTCGATCGCAACGCGAACACATCAGTTCAACGTGTCGACGATTTCCAGCCGAATCCAGTATCTGAAAATGAAAATGAAAATTTCCGGGATGGAAAAGTACTCCACCGATGGTCAACGCCAACTGGCGAACTGCAATCGCCAAACAGCCTCTCATCAACCGCTTTGGTTTCTCAAAAGCTTGTTCAACAAAATCATTCTTCCAACGGTTTCACAGCATGGGTGATGATCGGTGTTGGTTTGGGACTCACCCTCTTGTCAATCATGCACCTGAACCGACACAAACTTCAGGCATCGACGAAGAACCAAACTTTGCCTAAGGCAATCATGACCATTGGCTTCATCGTATTTGCCGTGGGTTTCTTCCGCTTGCCTGTTCGCAGCTACGAAGCTTCACCAACCGCGATCAATCAGTGGATGACGGTCGCTCTTGATACCATCTACCAATCAATACAGGCACCGTCAGAACAGCAAACCGTCGACAGACTAAGTCACTGGCTTTCCGACGATCTGGTTGAATCCACCTATTTAACGTTGTGCGCACAAATAACAGCGTGCGCACAAATAACGGCAACCCCTGAACAGGCCACATGGACAGAGATCCATTCCGTTCATTTAGATTCAGCAACGGCGGCGGCCATCAAACACCCTAAATTTTTGAACGTTTCATGCGACTGGGAAATCAAAGGAACTGCGTACCACTGGGGACATTCCCACCATGTCATTCGACGCTACAGCGGCCTATTTGAGTTAGTAAATAGATCAGCTGGTTGGAAAATTGCAGAAATCACGCAATTAGAAGCCAAACCTATCGTGCAAAGTTCGGCTTCTCGCCAACCATAGAAATCAACGGGCAGAAATCATCTCATCGTATCAATCGGCCGACTCTGGATTCGGTGCCCCTAGGATGTCCGCTCGATGTTCCTAAACCTGCACCGACATTGAAAACAATCGTCACTGCAATACACTGACGCACCATGACGATACAACCTCGTTGATTGTCTGCCTTTTCAGCTGACGATTTCCATCAGACAACAAGATACCTGACGAAATTCAGACGAAATTCATCAGTAGCTTCCGTCCAACCACCTTCACCCAATCGGGACCCGACCACCATGACACACGTGTTTCGGATGGCGATTCTATTCGCTCTCTTTTGTTCTTCCTGCAACACCATCGCGTCCGCAGGAGACTGGCCATCATGGCGAGGCCCCTATCACAATAGTATTTGCAACGAAACAGGGCTGGTTGAATCATGGGACTTCGAATCAAAAAAGAACGTCCTGTGGACATCTGAAATCGGTGGCCGAGCGGCTCCCATTGTGATGAATGGCCGAGTCTTCATGGACTGCCGTACCGAACACGATGTCAGTTCAAGCAGTAAAGAACTGATCGATGCTCAAGAACAAGTTGTCTGCTTTGATGCGGCAACCGGAAAGGTTCTGTGGAAAGATCGGTTCAATGTTTTCCAAACAGACATCCCGGCTCCTCGAGTCGGTTGGGCGGCAATGGCTGGCGACACCGAAACGGGAAATGTTTTCGTCCATTCTGTCAGCGGAATCTTTCGCTGCTACTCACCCGATGGTGACGTGGTTTGGGAAAAATCACTGTTTGAAGAATATGGAAAAATCTCTGGCTATGGTGGCCGAACTCAAGCACCTGTGATCGATGAAGATCGAGTCATCGTAGGATTCTTCGGACTCAACTGGGGGCGCTACAAATCGCCTCCTCCCAAGATGACTTACTACTGCTTCGATAAAAAAACGGGAGAGCTTATTTGGACCTCACCCGTGGGTGGTCCGCCACTGGACACAAACTATTCCGTTCCCACAATCGCTGTGATTGACGGACAACGTCTGCTGATTGGTGGAGGTGCCGATGGTGGAATCCATGCGATTAATGCTCGCACAGGAGCCCCCGTTTGGTCATACCGAATGTCAAAGCGTGGCTTAAATGCATCGGCAGTCGTTGATGGCAATATGGTTTACATTTCGCACGGTGAAGACGACATCGACACCAGCGAATTCGGTCTTGGGCGAGTTCAATGTATCGATGGTCGAGGAACCGGCGACATCACAGCGACCAATGGAGTTTGGCGAGCAGACGGAGTAAAAGCCGGATACACGGCTCTCACTTTAAAAGACGGAATCCTATACGTCGTTGCTGACACGGGCGTCTTACATGCCTTCGACAGCAAAACGGGCGAACAACTTTGGGACTTTAGTCTTGGTACCGTTGGCAAAGGATCACCGATCTGGGCTGACGGCAAGCTGTATGTCATGGAAGTGAACGGCAATATTCACATTCTGAAACCATCTCGAGAAAAATGCGTTTCGTTGTCCAAGAATCATCTGGTGGCAAGCAACGGAGTCGGTGACGACGAAATCTATGGAACACCTGCCATTTCAGACGGACGAGTCTTTTTTGTCACGCGTGACCGCACCATTTGCATCGGCGGAGAAAACGCGGGCGAAACGCAAACAGTTCCAAAATTCGAACTGGAAGAAGGCGATGGAGGCAAAGAAGTGGCTTCTATTCAACTGCGGCCTTTTGAAGCTTACACAACTGGTGGAGGCACCATCGAATACAAAGTCACCGCCTTCAACAAGCTGGGACAATCCTTAGGCGAAGTCAAAGCCGAATTGGCCCCTGCTGAAGGCTGGTCTGGGATTTCTGTCGATGGCAACACCATTACAGTTGCCGAAGATGCAACTGAACAGGGCAATGAAATCAACGTGACCTATGAAGGAAAAACAGCGTTTGCAAGACTACGAACCTTCCCTAAGGCACCATGGACATGGGACTTCGAAGGCTACAAACCAAAACAAGTGCCATCCACATGGGTCAACGCTTTCTTAAAGCTGCAACCAAATGAAATCGACGGCACCATGGCACTAAAACGCTCACCCGGTAAAGGCCGTCCCAGCACCTACTTTTGGCTTGGGCCACCGAAAATGAGCGGCTACACAGTGCAAACAGACGTGTACATGACAGAGCAAAAACGGAAGCTTCCCAACATGGGAGTCACCGTTCAACGATACAACGTGATCTTAAAAGGGAACACGAGTAAGTTTGGAGTCCAAAGCTGGGCGCCTCACCTACGCATGGCAAAAGAAATCAAGTTCCGTTCTAACCCTGATACTTGGTACACAATTAAAGCCACCGTACAAATTAAAGACGATGGTGCTCATGTGCTGGGCAAGGTTTGGGAACGAGGCACAGAAGAACCCAAAGAATGGACTTTGGAAGCCATCGATCCTCACCCAAATACCGAAGGAGCGCCCGGTCTGTACATGTACACTCTGGCCGATGGATTCTTCGACAATGTCAAAGTCACCGAATAAAATTTTGGTAAGCATCATCGCAAACAAAACGACGAGTCTTCGGCTCGTCGTTTTACAAATCAGACCTCAATGGGATCTCGCAAATCCCTCATTTTTGGTGAGTGTAAAAACGAGTCACTTGCCAATTTTGATTTGAGACATCACCCAATTATTAAAAACACCTTCCGGCCGCCCGCTCCTTTCGGGATGACTGCCGAAAACCACTCTTAACTTGGAAACACAAACATGAATTGGAAATCAGGTTTCCCCCTGCTGTCGTCAATCGCAATTCTTCTGATTGCCGGTTGTGCAGAACAGAACACACAACCCACCAATCCGACGGACAAACCTTCCAACAGTCCCACCGAAACGGACAACGAAGCCGGAAGCGAAGCAGCCACTGATGCTGACAACCTTGAAGCTGGCAGCATGGTTGCTGGCGGAGCACCAATACACATCGATGACGCTCAAGAAGAATCCAATGAAACAGAAGTGGCGGAAGCACCCGCCGAAAAAACAGATTCCAAAATGTCAGGCGATTGGACCATGTGGGGAGGAACACCCTCACGAAACATGGTGAATCCGTCAACCGGAATCAATCTCGACTTCGACGTGGACGCTGGTACCAAAGTCAAATGGACGGCTCCCTTGGGATCACAAACATATGGAAACCCAGTGGTTGCAGGCGGCAAAGTTTTCGTCGGCACAAACAACGGCAAAGAATATCGACCACAACACAAGGGTGATCGAGGATGCTTGATTGCATTCAACGAAGAAGATGGCAAGTACCTGTGGCAGCTCACGCGAGAAAAATTGCCTCAGGGTCGAGTCAACGATTGGCCAGAGCAGGGCATCTGCTCAACACCTTGTGTCGAAAATGGTCGCCTGTATGTCGCAACCAACCGATGTGAACTGATGTGCATCGATGTCGAAGGATTTCACGACGGCAAAAACAACGGCCCTTACCAAGATGAAGTCGATTCAGAAAAAGAAGACGCTGACATCATCTGGTCTCTCGACATGATTGAAGAACTCGGCGTCTTCCCTCACAATCTGGCAACCAGCTCCCCCGTTATTCATGGTGACTTAATCTTGCTTGTCACTTCGAATGGAGTCGATGAAGCTCACCTTGAAGTCCCGTCACCTCGCGCTCCCTGCTTTATTGCAGTCAATAAAAACACGGGCGAAGTCGTTTGGGAAGACAACAGCCCCGCCTTGGATTCAAAAGCTCCCGCGCCATTCGACAATATCCTGCACGGCCAATGGGGATCTCCAGCCCTTGGCACCGTCAACGGGAAGACTCAAGTTTACATGCCCGGTGGCGACGGCGTGCTTTACGCATACGACGTTGAAACCGGAAAATTGATTTGGTGGTTCGACCTGAACCCAAAAGATTCCGCGTGGGAACTTGGTGGTCGAGGAACTCGAAACGCCATTATTTCCACACCTGTTTTTCACGAAAACAGTGTTCTCCTAGCCGTTGGCCAAGACCCAGAACACGGTGAAGGAGTCGGACACTTCTACCGGATTGATGCCACCAAAACCGGCGACATCAGCCCACAAGTTGCCGATGGCGACGGCTGGAAAGACAACACAAACAGCGGCAAGATCTGGGAAGTCGGCGGTGTTGATACCGATGGAAGCATCACGGGAGAAGAAAATGGATTGATCTTCCGACGCACCATTTCAACAGCTGCCGTTGCGAACGGCTTGGTCTATGCTCCTGACCTCAGCGGATTCCTACACTGCATCGACTTCAAAACAGGCGAAAAGAAGTGGACTCACGACACCTTCGCTGCCGTTTGGGGATCACCCATGGTGGTTGATGGCCGAGTTCTTATGGGAGACGAAGATGGCGAAATGGTGATTTTGAAGGAAGGTCCTGTGGAAGAAGTCATTGACACCAAGACATTCAATTCTTCCATCTACAGCACGCCATCCATCGCCAACGGAATCATGTTCGTTTCCGACCGATCCACTTTGTACGCCGTTGAAGTTTCATCAAAGTAGATCGTTGAAATCAACTGGTAACAACCAGTCGATTCAAGTGGGGGGATTGCACTACAAAATGCAGTCCCCTTTTTTCATGCGCTCACAGCTTTATGCGCTCACAGCACAATGAAAGCATGTTCATGGAAAGCAACGTCGTACGATTGCTTAAATCTGGTAGTCTGCCACACTGGCTTCATCTGATGATTTTGCGACGGGACGTCGCAGCATTCCGAACAGCACATGAACCAGTAGTCCCCACGCAACGGGCAACACCAAGCACAACAGAATAAAACCTAAAGTGTTCACAAGTTGATCCGCACGACGACGAAAAATGCCAAAAAAATGAACGCTGAAATCGAACAAAACAATGGCAACAAATCGTCTGAAATAACCCAGCATTCGGTTCGACGCAAGTTTCTTAGCCAACCGAGTCGAATGAAGCTGATTGCGTCACTCATTTACGCCATGCCCACTGCAGTCCCGCTTTAGGGATCCAATCGGACAATGCTGTCAACAACGTACAACGGATGACCAAAGCGGTCCTTCTGAGAAGAATGCAGATGACCTCGTACGTCGATCCAATCCCCCGAACGCACCCCCATCATTTGCTGCCCTGTAACATCTAAACTCAACACGCCTCGATGCCGATCACTGCGACCGGGACTGTAGTTGACCAGCCAGCGACGACTATTGGGATCTTGCTGAACTGTCCCACGAAGCCAACGATATTCTCGAGTATCAAACCCATATTCGCTCGGAGCACGCACATCTGATACTTGGCGTATCTGTCCGCTCGACGAAGAAGAATTGGGGCTGTACTCCACACCCAAATCAAAATCGCTGCCGAAACCGGGATCCCGAGGAGCTGGGACAGCATCATCGTTGTCGGGTTCGAAAAAACGATCATTTTCCGGACGACGAAAATCGTCTTCTGGATCGTCTTCGTATGTTCCACCGGGCGCAGCTGAAGTGCCGCCGGGGTTATAGGCGGGAGCATCGGACTCCGGAATATACAAGTTTCCTGGCGCACCGGGATTAATAGTTTGAGGAGGCGCGTAGTATGGCTGCTGGTAGCCACCCGGATAATTTTGATACAGACCAGAGTTCAAACATCCAGTCATCGACATCAGCAGAAGGGCACTGAAACAGGCCGCAATCCGAGCGACGGAGTGTGAAGGGGCAATCATCGATCCCTCGACTTTGAGCGCAGACAGAGAAATGAGTGAGAGTCGCAAATGAGCCGTTTTGAGAAAACGAAAAAAATGCGATGTCATCGAGACAGGAGAGATAAGGGGCTTCTATTTGTGCCGTTCAATCCATGACTTCGGCACAGATTGCAGATGTAACTTATCTTCAAAATCGTGTCTAGACCGATCTGCCATTCTTGCCTGTTGGTGTCAATCACCAGACAAAAAGCGTCGAAAGCTCAAGGCGATTCGGCAGTTTCTGCCGAACTGAGACTCAGACGGTCACCCCGCAGCAAACACTGCTGAAACCAACCAGAGGCACAGATGGGCGCTTTTCTGAGTCAACAGGTGAGCGTGTGTGCGGCAAATTCACAGCTCGCTCTATGGGCGAGCCAGCAAGCCAGCAAAAGTTCAAAGCGGACACCAAGCGACTACCAAGCGATCACGGAAACCGCTGTCGCAGCAAAAAACACGCACAGATAAGCGACCACAGAAACCGCTCAATCCGTGTCAAAGCCCCGTAAAAAATGGCCTACGGATGAATACTGCCTCGCAATGATTGCGATCAATCAATCCCCAAACTGCGTTCGATGTTTTTGGCTCGCTCAGACATCATCAGGTTCCGCCACCAGCGATCTGGATCACGTTCGCGAGGCCGACCGCCGCGAGCTTCTTCGCCAACAAATGCCCATTCGTCTTCGGCCTGATCCCCTAAAGGTTCGTCGCCACCGCCACTCTGAAGGAAAGTCGCGACCGGCTTGAAGGCAGATTTTGCCGAATCGGTTAATGCACAACCAGTCGCCAGCGAAGTCAACAAGCCAGCGATCAACAAGATTTTTACGTGTTTCATGCCTGAACAACCAAACGTGAATCTAAAAGACCAGTAGAATGAACGTTGATTCGATGCTGTCAGAAAACGCAAAACGTGCCAAGAGGAATTTGGACTGATGAAACCGCTCGACTTATTGGTTGTTGCCCCCCATCCCGATGATGCAGAAATCAGCGTGGGAGGCATCATTGCACTCAGCCGAGCTCAAGGCTTAAGAGTCGGTGTTTTGGAACTCACCAGCGGAGAACCAACGCCCCATGGAACACCAGAAATCCGTCGAGCCGAAACAGAAGCAGCCACTCAAATCCTCGATTTAAACTACCGTCACAATCTGAATCTGCCCAATCGCAGTCTCGAACCCACACTGGATGCTCGACGTAAACTGGCCGAAGTCTTTCGAGAAACTCGCCCCGCAAAAATCTTGGCACCCTATTGGCAGGATGCTCATCCCGATCATGTGTCCGCCAGCAAGCTTTGCGATGATGCTCGCTTCTGGTCGAAACTCAGCCGATCAGACTTAGCAGGAGAACGCTTTTGGCCTCCGATGCTGATGCACTACTTCAGCATCCATCTCAGAATTCATCCGGCAGCATCAGTTGTCGTCGATGTGTCCGACCACATCCAAACAAAAATGGAGGCCGTCGCTGCATGGCATAGCCAATTGATTCAAGGACGCAGCCAAGAGCATCCCACCATCATTGATGATGTTCGAGACCGCTGCCGTTACTGGGGCTGGACCATCGGCAAGGCATATGCTGAACCTCTGCACAATCGAGAACAAATTGGAATTGGGAGCCTGTCTGACCTACTTCCAAACTGTTAACGCTTCGCCCCCACAACCGTGACAAGTTGGCCACTCAGCGACTGCTTCCCTTTTACTGTTCTTCTTGAATGTCATCACAGTTTGGAACGGGTGGTTCCTCAATCAAAGGCTCATCACTCACCTTCAGTTCATTTGTTTTCGATCCAACTGGGACGGCAGGATTTAACGGCACGACATCGTCAAGAACTTCAAACTCTTCAATACCGTCAACCTCTTTTTGCGGTGCCAGCTGAGGGTCATCATCTGCTGGCTGCTGTTGACTGCCTAGCGAATTGGTTCGAATTGCTTGGCTGGCCCGATCTTCTTCTGTGACACCATCGGTTCTCAGTTGCTTCTTTGATTCCACCTTCACATTGGTAAACAGCTTAAATTCGACGTCACCAATACACAGCCGATCACCCGCTTTCATTTCTGCTTCGCGGTTCACCTTCTCACCGTTTAGCCAGACACCATTGGTGCTGCCAAGATCGCGGACGAAGTAGTTTTGATCTGACTGAACCAAGCAGCAATGCTGACGCGATATCTTTTGACTGGTGGTAATCACAACATCGCATTCCGCGCTGCGTCCAACCAAAATCACAGCACGATCAATGGGAATTAGTCGCTTTCGGTCAACTTGTCTTAACACCGCAATCACACTACTGCTCCCACCACTGAACCAAACTGTTTATCGCACCAAGCTGTTTATCTTATCGCACCAAGCCACTCGCCGCACTAAACCACTCCACACCAAATCATGCCACAATCACAAACCTCATTCATTTCGTAAGAAATGAACCAAGGTTTCGTTGAAAAGCCAACACGGCAGCTTCGTCCATCCTCAACGCCAACCGATCATGTTATCCTGCGATTCTGTTGACAAAACCATCACAAACAACCGTCACCACAGGTATCCATCATGGGAAGGATATCGCAGTTTGTATCTCTTTATCGTCTTGTTTCAGACTGCTTTTGAATCATGAATCTCTTTGCCGACGAAGAAGCATCAAATCGCCAAAATGCTCAACCTTTGGCAGCACGCATGAGACCTCGTAGTCTTACGGAATTCGCTGGACAACAACACCTTCTTGGCGAAGGTCGACTCTTGAAACGGATCTTAGATGCTGATCGTATCGGTTCCATTATTTTTTACGGTCCGCCGGGCACCGGAAAAACGTCTCTTGCGAGCCTCATTGCAAAACACACCAAGCGACGATTTCGGCAACTGAACGCCACCATGGCAGGAGTCAAAGATGTACGTTCGCTGCTCACCGAAGCCGAACAGCACCTTTCCACCACGGGAACTCAAACAATCGTCTTTATCGACGAACTTCATCGTTTTAGTCGGAGCCAACAAGACATCTTACTTCCGGATGTCGAATCAGGCACGATTTCACTCATTGGAGCCACCACGGCCAATCCGTTCTTCGCATTGGTTGCCCCGTTAATCAGTCGCAGTCAAATTTTCGAATTCAAAGAACTTCAACACGACGACATTCTCCCTCTCCTTCAACAAGCCGTCACAGATCACGAACGAGGACTCGGCAAGTACAACGTCAAAGTGGATCTCGAAGCTCTGCAGTTGATTACTCAACTTTGCGATGGAGACGCTCGTCGAAGTCTCACCGCATTAGAAATTGCTTTGCTGTCTGTTGCTCAAACAACTCAGCACGTCACCACACAGGTTGCTCAGGAATCACTCCAAAAGAAAACCATTCGATTTGATCCTGCGGGAGACGATCACTACGACGTCGCCAGTGCGTTGATCAAGAGCATTCGAGGCAGTGACCCAGATGCGTCGCTATACTGGCTGGCTCGCATGTTGGAATCTGGAGAAGACCCCCGATTTATCGCTCGACGCTTGGTGATTGCTGCATCCGAAGATATTGGCAACGCAGATCCTCAAGCCTTGCTGATTGCCACCGCCGCCTTTCGATCCACCGAAGTCATTGGCATGCCAGAATGTCGAATCGTACTGTCTCAGGCAACCACCTACTTGGCGTGTGCCCCCAAGTCCAACGCGGCATACGCGGCAATCGACGCCGCTCTCAACGACATCAGAACTCAAACCGTTCTCCCAGTTCCCATGCATCTTCGAGACGCTCATTACAAAGGAGCCGAACAGCTGGGACATGGCAAAGGCTATCAATACGCCCATGATGATCCCGCTGGTTGGGTCCCACAAGATTATCTGGGAGTCGAAAAACAGTACTACCAACCTGTTGATCGAGGCAAAGAAGCAGAATTCAAACAGTGGACTGATTTTCTAAGATCCAGCCGACAGAAGTCAGATCAAGAACCTTCCAACGAAGTGATGTAAAAGCAGTCAGCGATCGCTCAGAAATCACAGAAACAGCAGGGCAGGGCGTGAAACAAGGCACTGTTATGTGTCTCGGTGTGTGTCTCGGTGTGTGATCACAGTCGGGGAATGAGAACCCCGTAAACACACGAAACACACGAAACACTCGTTTCCGCTTGCCGACATCGCTCATCACATTTAGCGAATACGATCTGTGTAATGAATTCGACCACTGCGGTGTAGAATGGCCCACACATACCTAAACAGTATTCGGCTGTACCCAAACAGCTGCCGATCCATGCGACGACTTGATGAACGAGCCACCAGTTGTTTGTCGTAAATCACGTGTTCCGGATGAACTCGATATAGCCCCGCCAAAATGGGCCACTCCTCACCAATCGCAATGCCTTCTTCAAACGGGCCAAAGCGATCGAAGACCTCAGACGTGCAAAACATAACAGCCGGCATGGCTTTCGCCCGAGCCATCGGCAAACAGCGGACATAATTCCAGAACATCCACCACAATCGACTCCGCAAACCTCCGTCGTAGTCTCCAAGCCAAGTAATGCCCGCCCGAAGAGGAACATTGTCGCAGTGTTCCACCAAACAACCGACCGTGTCTTTAGAAATCATTGTGTCTGCATCCACAAAGATCAACACACGACCGCCAGCAAGACGGCGACCTAAGTTGCGAGCCTTTGCAGCTCCCAATTCCCTACATTCGATGACTCGAACAGCGGATTCTTTCACAAACGTCTGAACACGCTCCACCGTGTTGTCTGAACTGTGATTATCAACCACAAGCACTTCCCACAGCTGCTGACCCGAGGTTCCAGCAACACGCTGCTGAAATTCTTGACACGCCTCCACAACGTGCCTGACACTTTCAGCAATCAAGGCTTCTTCGTTGCGAGCCGGTATGATGATTGATACCTCACAAGCAGTCATCGAATTTCCTTTCGGCAGACAAAAAGATCTGTCCCCGTCCCCAACAACCAATTGGAATCAGACTGATGATCACAAATACGAACGTCAATACGATTGAGAAGCTCCACCACATCGCTTGCCTGAAGATAGCGAATCGGTTTTACAGAACACTTTCCTTGAGCAATCAATCGAAACAGTCGAGCCAAATAAAAGGCCAATGGGCCAAACAAAGCTTCCTGAATTCGAAACATATATTTGCCCCAGCGGTTTCGATATGTGGATTGTACGACCAAAATCTGCTTTGCTCCTTCACTGAAAATTCGATTCAATAACAGCGCCGGATCGTCTGGATATTGCAACACATAAATCAACAACACGCAGTCAATTTTTCGCCCCGCAAACGAGAGTGTCTGTGGGTCGTCTGTGATTCGTTCAGGAGGTTCTCCCACCCAGTGCATATCGGCAACATCGAATTGTACAAGTTTACACGCACTCTGCCTTCGTAGCACCTCGGCGTTGTGTCCCGTCCCCGATCCGACATCCGCAATCAGGCCAGATTCAGGAAGCAAGGGCAGCAAGCGATTAGCCAACTGACGAGCCCGCCGAAACATAATGGCATTCGCGATTGCTCGAATCATAAGACACGCCCGCTTTCAGCTAACAACATTCGAGGGGTCACAGGTTGGTAACCTTGTTCCAGCAGTTTTTGAATTTTCTTGATCGCAACAGGCAGCCAATTTCTGTTCACATCTGCCGGATGAATGACAACACAAGGCACAACATGACGACGGAACTGAAACCGCAGTTCAGAATACAAATTTACAAACGACGCGACTGATCCAAATCGGCCCCAGTCGTACGACCATGTGGCAAGCGGAATCTCGTGATGGCAACCAGTCGCCCGTGCCTCCTGCTGCCTCATTGAAATCGACGGTCTCAAGTGAACATCCGCATCACACCGAATCAAACTTCGATACCCCATCACGTAATCAATCTGCTTCAAGTTTTGAGGGCTCACCGGCAAGCTCCAACAGGGTGCCACCAAACCAACAGGCTTTTTGCCTGTTGCAGCTTGGATCAATCGTTGACACATTGAAACTCGTTCCTGAATCTGTGAAAGCTGCAGTCCTCCAAATTCATCCGCCTGCTTGGTTAACCAGCTGACCAAGCCACCCCTGGTTTCACGCAGATGAGTCATTCCATGAATCATCCACTCTGCACACTCCTCGCAAGTCGAAATCACGTTACTCAACGCCTGCGGATCATCTTGACCGTGCCACTGAGGAACCACCGCACACGTAAAATGCTGTCCTACCAAGACCTTGAGCTGCCTGACGACTTCCCGAATTTCTGACCGAAAAACCCCGGCGACATCGTGCAAAACGACGCAAAAAACGGGGGAATCAAGTTCCGAAGCAGGTGCCAACGGTGTTTGACATTCAGATTCAGGTGGCAGCAATTTGGCTCGTTCTCCAAAAGCGGGGAAGGAAGATTGGACTTAGAAAAGCTGAAAAAATGCCGCTCCTCTCAATCAAGTAGGAAGCCGAAAGACGACTGAATATCAGGCAAATCTCTCTGAATCAATTCGCTCTGAACAAAATATTGCCAGTCAAACGTCGGATCACAATGTCGGACCAGCAAGAAAGCTGGCTCGAACAGCATCTTCAACTTGCAAAATGATTCTCAACGTTCTAAAAAGGGGCCGAACCGAGAGTGGTGGAATTGGCAGACACGCTTGATTTAGGATCATGTGCCGGTAACGGCGTGGGGGTTCAAGTCCCCCCTCTCGGACATCACAAAAGCTCGGCGGTATTAATCGAATTCCGCCGAGCTTTTTCTTTGCCCCAAGGTAAGCAGATGGCTTCAGTCTTTAAAAACTACAGTACATTCTTCGGTGAAATTCGACGTCGATACGACACCACAGGAGCCATTGCTCCCAGTGGAGCAGGATTAGCGAAAGCTCTTGCGAGCTTCCTCAAGGAACGCGGCGAAGAGCCTGTTCGAGTTCTCGAAGTCGGTCCAGGGACGGGGCCAGCCACGGCCAAAATTGTGCCGATGCTGAAAGAAGGCGACCAATTCGACCTCGTCGAATTAAACGACAACTTTGTCGCCATGCTGAATGAACGCTTTGAAACAGAAGACGACTGGAAAAAGGTCCGCCAGCTTTCCGAAATTCATGAAATCCCGCTCCAAGATTTTCAGGCCGACCAACCCTACGATTTCGTGATTTCTGGGTTACCACACACGATCTTTCCTGCCGACTTGGTGGAATCGATCATGACTCGGTACTACGAACTGCTAAAACCAGGCGGCACGCTCAGCTACTTCGAATACATGGGCATCCGACCTGCTCGAGGCATTTTTGATATCGGCGCCAACCGGACTCGAATGCGAAAGATCAACGAAATCGTGCGGAAGAACTTTAAGGAATATCGAGTACGTCGAGACAACGTGTTTGCAAATATTCCGCCAGCATGGGTTCATCACATGCAAAAGCCGACGTCATAAATAGAAATCGCAATAAACAGAAATCGCACGCCACGTTACTCAGAACCGTTACTCAGAACCGTTGATCCGAAACGGGCGTCAGTGTCTGCGAGACCAAGCGAATCACAGGCCAAATTGATCCAGATCTTCACATCAAGGCGGGCAGTCCAGCGGACTGATGTCGAATTGCCGTCGTGAATTTCAGAAGAAATCCACGACCACTCAGACAGACAATTCTGACGCTCTCACAATGCTACATTCACACAATGCTACGTTCACAGGCAGCCGCCTTGATTTCAGCATCACACAAGTGTGGCGAAGTAGTCGTCGTATGTTTCCGCCCGACGAATCAGCTTCACATTGCCGTCTAACGTTAACAACAGCTCGGCGCTTCGTAGTTTTCCGTTGTACTGAAACCCCATGGAGTGCCCGTGAGCACCCGCGTCGTGGATGACCAACATGTCTCCAATTTCGACTTCCGGCAGCTGACGGTTGATGGCGAACTTGTCGTTGTTTTCACACAGCGATCCCACAACATCAACCAGCTGATCAGCAGCCGCATTTTCTTTGCCCATCACAGAAATGTGGTGGTAGGCACCGTACATACCAGGCCGCATTAAATTCGCCATGCTGGCATCAACACCGACATAGTCGCGATAAATTTGCTTCTTGTGAATGCACTCAGTAATCAAATAGCCATGAGGGCCAGTGATCATGCGGCCATTTTCAAGAACCACTCGGAGAGGGTCCAAACCTTCTGCCACAATCATTTGATCATAAAGCTTGTGAATCTGCTCACCCACCGAAGCCAGGTCAACTGGCTGCTGTTCGGGAAGATATGGGATTCCAATGCCTCCCCCCAAATTCACCATCTCGATTCGAATATCCAGTTTGCGTTGAATACGAACGACCAAATCAAACAGCATTCGAGCAGTTTCAGCAAAGAAGCTTCCGTCCAATTCATTGCTGGCCACCATCGTGTGCAACGCAAAACGTTTGACACCTTTTTCTTTCAGCATCCGGTAGCCTTCAAACAGCTGTTCTTCGGTGAAGCCATATTTCGCTTCCTCCGGATTGCCGATGATGACATTGCCTTTTCTTGCAGGACCAGGGTTGTAACGAAACGAAACCAGTTCCGGTAAACCCAAATGTTGATCCACGTATTCAATGTGACTGATGTCGTCCAAATTCAGAACGGCTCCGAGGTCCTTGGCGGCTTGGTATTCTTCCACGGGAGTATTATTACTGGTGAACATAATCTGCTCACCCTTCAATCCCGCGCGTTCGCTGAGCATCAGCTCCGCTTTGCTGGAACAGTCGGCCCCCAAACCTTCTTCAATCACGATGTCTAAGATGTGAGGGTTTGGCGTTGCCTTAACAGCAAAGTAATTGCAGAAATCGGGTAGCCACGAAAAGGCTGCATTCAGATTTCGACAAGTTTCCCGAATCCCACGTTCATCATAAACATAAACGGGAGTCGGATATTCGCGGGCGATTTCGCGAACTTGTTCCAAAGTAAACGGATGTGTTTTGCTGGCAGTCGCTGTCATTTTGGTCGCTTTAACTGCGAAATTTAAAAATCAATATGAATGGGCACCGCAGTGTGAAGTCCGATTTCACACAATTCAACCGGAACAGGCAGGACTTTCCAGAGAACCCGTCGACCACACCAGGGTGCGCGTCTTGAACATTCTGTCTTAGGCATCCAGATCAACAAGAACACAAAAGAAGTGGGCCGTTATCGATTTTGCAGCCAACAGCTCGGATCATGCGGATGTTGGCATTTAAGCGGACGAGACCATGAATTCGCGACCACGACGACAGTTTCTGCCGAAAAACGACCATAACGATGCGCGTTTTCTTCATCCAAGCCAGTGTTTTCTGGACTTTGAAAACATAGCGTGACCAAAATATCACGTTACCCATTCTGTATTTGGGTGACGGTTGATCAACTGCTGCTATGCCGACTCAGAAAGTTCTCTGGTGCCAGCCATCCGAAAATCATCTCCCAATTCACTTCGCTCCTTGTTCATTGCTTTGGCAACTGCATTCGTCTTGCAACTCAGCCCGCTGGCAAATCAAGCGATCGCGCAGGATTTCGAACCAGACGAACTGTTTGCATTTCCACCTCAAACTCCCGTTCGACTGATTCGCGCGGCCATTTTAGCCAACCAACTGGACCGCCCCTTGTTGGCCCGAAAATATCTGACTTCGTTTCTCGACATCCAACCTGGCCAAACCACTCTTCGAGCCCTGCGAAAAGAAATTGGTATCAGTGTTTTTTTGAAGCTCAGTTCCACAGAGCAACTCAAGCCAGAATCAACCAGCGTCCTCAAGCTAATCAACGAAGCAAATCCGTATCCCCAACTGTCTCCATCAAACATTCAAGACTTAATTGAATCACTTGGGCAATCTCCCGACGACACAACAACTGCATCATTGCAGCTTATATCCGCTGCTGGCGACGCAGCCGTTCCATTGTTAGCTGCAGATCCCCAAAGTCCATCGGGCGTTGTTGCAGATCAATTGCTATCACGATATGCAAGACGTTTCCAAACAGGACTGCTTGCCGCATTACCGAATTCTGAAAGCGGGCAACAGGTTCGCATTTTGAACTACTTGGGCAAAACAGCAAACCAAGAACTCAGCATTCAAATTCTTCCCCTGCAGTATTCAGCTCACCCCGCAGTCGCATCTGCAACGGCGAATGCCCTCCAGCAACTGAAAGCAACATCATGGGTGGGACTTTCAAAACCTGAAGCAGCAAACGTGCTTGTGGAACAAAGCGCTGCAGCACTTAAAGCTGCAAGCAAGCATCAAGCAACCGTAATACTGACCAACGTTTCTGAAACAGCGAATGCTGATCCAAACGCTGACTCTGTCTCCAAAGAAGCCAGCTCAACACAAGACCTTGAAGTCGCCCTCACTCTGGCAACTCAAGCGGTCGCACTGACTCCGTCTCAAAAATCACAGGCTGCAAAGTACGCAGCCGAAGCGGCCGCCAACGCGTGGCCAGCACAATGGCAAGACCCATCACTTGATTCTGCCACTGAAGAGCTATCAACATCAACCAAAGAGGTCATGACAGCCGCCATCATGGCTGGGTTGCAAGCCAACAGCACAGCAGGCCTACTGCGAATGCTAAACGACCTGAATCACACCGCTCAGATCTTTGAATCGGCCCCCATTGTGAAACGCAAGTGTCTCACAAACGCCGACCCACGAGTTCGACTATTAGCAGCCGCAGCAGCATTCCAAAAAGGCGACCGTTCAGATCGAGTCATGGCTGCAATCACCCCTGTTGTTGACGGAGCCAGACAACCTGAAGCCGTTGTGATTGATCCACGAGTAGGAGACGGTTCTGTTGCTGCAGGCATTCTTCGAGGAATCGGATACTCCGTTGACTTCGAACGCGCAGGACGCAATGGCTTTTCAACAGCGACTGAGCAACTTCACTGCGAACTTATCATGGTTCACAGCAACTGTCTGCAGTGGCCACTTTCCACGACAATCGCCAACCTTCGCACGGACTACCGCACAGCAAATGTTCCGATCGTGATTTATGGCCCAGCCCAACACCAATCCAACGTCGCATCAAAAGTGAATCGAGACCCACAGATTTGGTTCGAAGCAGAACCGCTCACCGATCGCTTAACGCCAGAATCATTGCGGCTTCAGAAGGTATTGGCTCCGCTGCTGTCCAAGCAGCAGCGAATCGAGATGATCAAGTTCGCTCTTCGACTCACCGATGCTCGGTAAGCTGCAACATTCCGAACACAGACACGGCATCGCTCACAAGCCAGCGAAATGTTGAGGCTGCGGGTCGTGGATTCTGGTGAAACGTATGGGAACTCACAGGTTCGTCTTTAACCAACCGGTAACAGACTGCTAACGTCGGCCCGATAGCAGTACAAAACCAATACTGATCACAAAAACAGCTCCGATGCAATACATCTGGGGATCCAATTCATTGAATGAATTGCCCATGAGTTGTTTCATCTGTGATCCCCACAATTGGATCTGATACTTTGCTTCATCAATCATTTGATTTCTCGAATCGAAATATTAATCGGCAATCACCGATCATGTGTCTTGGCCCTTAGATTCCGCACAAGACTTGGTCATGAACAACCTTGATGCCGAAATACAACGTAGAATTTGATCAGATCATTCAATCTGTAATTCACGTTGTAACAGTTATGCGGTATTCAACACGCACCATTGATCGACCGTGCAACTGTGGCGAATCAACTGTGACGAATCAAGATTACAGTCACATCGAGCCACAAGAGCGGAACACTGAAATTCACCAAAACGCGACCGTCAGGCACAACGATTTCGTCAACACGGCAATCAACGGTTGGCGGTTTCAGTCACCACCATGTTGTCTCGGTGAATCACTTCTCGGTAAGGCACATGATTCAAAACCGCTTCGATTTGATCTGACTTTTTTCCTAGGATCAGTGTGATTTCTTCCGATGAATAGTTCACTAATCCTCGACCAATCGTCGTCCCAGATTCGGTTGTAATATCAACGGTTGCCCCCTGAAGGAACGTCCCTCGAACAGCACGAATCCCCACAGCCAACAACGAGCGCCCCTTGCGAATAACGGCCAAGCAAGCGCCTGCGTCAATCAGCACAGCGCCTTCGGACCCTGATGCAAATCCGATCCATTTCTTCCACGCTGGCACCACACCACCTGTGGAAAGAAAAAGCGTACCAACATCGTCGCCACGACAAATGCTGTCCAAGACACCAGCTTGACACCCATTGGCCAAAATCACACTCTCACCCATTCCGGTGGCATTTAAAATGGCTTTTAGCTTGGATGCCATGCCTCCTCGACCTCGGCTACTTCGATCAGCCGTCACATGATCCAAAAGCTGTTCATCTGGTTCGGGAACCACTGAAATCCGAACAGCAGCAGAATCGTCAGATGAATATTGATACAGCCCGTCAACGGATGACAGAATCACAAGCAAAGGATGGGGAACCAAAGTGGCCAACATGGCGGCCAATTGATCATTGTCTCCCAAAGCAATTTCCTGAATGCTAACGCTATCGTTTTCGTTGATAATCGGAATTGCACCAGAAGCCAGCAAAGTACGAACCGTATTTTGCACGTTCAAATAGCGTTGGCGACTACGAAAATCATCAATCGTCAATAGAATTTGAGCCACACTGTGACCGGCTGGCTTCAAGTGCTCAGCCCACGCCGTCATGAGTTGAGGCTGGCCAGCAGCTGCGGCCGCTTGAAGCTCGGGCAAAGAACCAGGCCGGCCTTCCATTCCCAACACGCCAATTCCGGCAGCCACCGCGCCGCTCGACACAATGATGACCTGACGGCCCGTTTGGCGGATTTGATCAATTTGACTGGCCAACGCCTGAATTCGTTCGCCATCCAGCTGATCGTCTTCACGAGTCAATACATTGGACCCGATCTTCACGATCACCGTCCGACTGGTAGAAAAAACCTCTTGCCGAACTGCATCCCACATCTGTAAACCTGATTCCACCATCTGCGGTCGCTGCTATCACGACTTCGTGCCCAATGCCAATATTGCCCGCTCAACAAAGCACAAGCAGCACAGATGATACCACATCCGACGGGCAGATGGCATGCGTTTTACTAAACCTGACGCCTAAGAATCCATTTCGCTGTTTTGATTCTGCTGGCTTGATTCTGCTGGCTTGATTCCGCTAGCTTAAGTTCCACGACCATAAGTGATGAGATTCGTGTGAAACTGCGGTTTAGCAATCAATGCCATGTGTTTCCCGCCAAACGCAGGCAGCTGCCGACAATGACAAGCCTAATTGGCTGCCTGATCAGCCTTGTCCTTGATTTCACGAATCTGCCGCAACCGAGCAGCTCGCTTATCGTCGGTAAAGAAAGTTTCAACAGACTCTGTGAAACCTTCGCACAAAGCTGCCAAGCGCTTAGCGCCTAAACGCTTTTCCTTGGCTTCTTTTTCAGCATTTGTCCGAATCGCTTTCACCTTATCAATGAAGTAATCCTTGCCAGAAATTTTACCATACTGATCCAGTAAATCAGCGACCACTTCCGCTTCGCCAGCTTCCGCTTTCGAGCTTGCTCGAGCAATCAAAACTTCTCTTTGAGCAATCGCATCAATCAGTTCATCGCTCAGTAACTGAATCTCACCCTCCACTCCCAAGCGAACCGAATCGTCGGGAAGCTTCACCGTGTCAAATGGAATGAGTCCCGGTGCATAGGGGACTCGAGCCAACAAAGACGAACCGCTGTACACTCGAATCCAAAACGTGGGATGATCCGCCTTCAACGAAATGGTCACATCGCCATTTCGATCGCTCACCAGTTTCGTTTGCTCTTCGGCTTCTTCATCCTTGTAACCCAACTGATAGGCGAGCGCGAGACGGTGAGAAATGAGCGGCTTGTCAGGACGATTATTAAGCACTAACCGCACCACACTTTGGTCTGCCATGGGGCGCTGACGAAGTGCAATCCTTTCCGTCCGACGACCTTTTCCAAGAAAAGAATCGGGGTGCAAATGTGAAAGGAAAACCGTTTCAGCCAAACCGCGACTCACCTCGGTATCAACCGACATCACTCGCATGTAAGTCAAAGCGAACGGTCTTAACAATTTCAGTTTCTTGGCATCGCGACGTTCCATTTCTCGACGAAACGGTCGTAGCACGTCACCAGCAACAATCTGAACGGCAGATTGATCTGGAGCCGGAATTTGGCCCCCCTGAGCCTGCATTTCGACTCGAGTATGCGAGCCTTCATCAACGAACCTGCGAACAAAGAGCAGGACAGGGCGAAATGAATCTCGAATCAATCGACCGCAAGTATTCGCAACCGATCGGCGGTCACGTAAAGTTGCCTCACGGACCGGCGTGATTTCGTGAACTCGAGTATCAAACTCTCGACACGCTACGTGCTGAACAGATCTTGTCCCACGAACCGCCAGCAAAAAGACTTTCTGAAATTCTTCTTCTGTAAATCGTTCTAACAACTGATCAACAGACAATCGCTGGAGGTGAGCTGCATTGCTTGGCACCATCCATTCGTTGGCTCGCACGGTCACTTGCCATAGCTTCCCATAAAGCCGTTGAACAGACCTTTGGACTTGGTCCAAAACTCGCTGTCGAGACTCTTCTGTTTGGTATTCAAAACCGTCAAAGCCAACTGAAATCAAGACCGTGTATGGCTGTTCCGCAAAGGACAGTTCTTCAACCATTTCTTCCTTTTTAGGAACAGCTGGAACCTTTGTTTCCTTGGCGATCTCATCCTGAGCTGTTGTCGATTTTTCTTGGGCAACCACTTCTGTGTCAGACTGAAATGCCAAAACATTGGCTTCGCCGATGCCAAAAAGCAGGACCAAGAAAATCGCGATGTGTTGTCCAAAACTTGCTGAAGTCTTCATCACGGAATCACCTGCCATTTTTCCACGTTCTGATATACCGAAAGCGGTCGCGATTCAAACCCTGAAATTGATCTTTGAAAAGCAATGTAATCGTCCAGTTCCCACAAGGGAACAACGAAGGCTTGAGCCGACATATGGCGATGAATTTGAAATAGCTTTCCACGAGCATCAGGGAAGCTGGTGGCGTAGTCCAAGTTAATCAGTTCCTGCCGCATCCAATCTGGGTAAGTTTCTAGCCGAGACACATCCAACTTTTCATCCGTCAGCATAATCGACCAAAGATCCAACAATGGTTCTTCCATCCGGACGACTCGATACATCACATCCCATTCATCGTCTGCTAATGGTTTGCCAGGCTTCCCACCGGGAATCAATTCAATGTCGAACTTCAATGCCTGCCAACGTTCAACCATCTTTTCTGCCGCCAACATGGCAACCGGATCGTCTTCAACCACAAATCGCAGACGGGGCAAAGTGATATGAGCCACCGATTTAGAAATCGCAGCTCCGTTTTTCTGACGAAACACTGCTTCGTCCCACTCTCCTCCAGCGTCTTCCACCTTCTTTTTTGCTTTGGCGACAAATTCTTGTCGACCTGGAACTCGCAGCTTTTCTTGAGCAGCAAGCTTTAACAGGAAAGAGAGGTACAAATCGTATTTGGGTGGCTGCACTAAAGGGCTATTTGCATAGCTACTTGCACTCCACGGCGCTTTTGCAGGACGCCCATGTTGCATTTCAGGGTCTCGCAAAATCACCTTTTTAAGCAAATTTTCACGATCAACTCCAAAAGAAATTGCACGACGCAGTTGAGGATTCGTGACTGCTTCAGACTTCGGGTTAAACGTCAACACGTGAGTCTGAGGAAGACGATACTGCTGAACAGCGAAACTGCCCGAGTACTTAAAGATGTCAATTTCCCAAGGTCGCAGATGAGGCAAGATATCAAGCTCACCTTTTGTGAAGGCTCGAATTTCAGCTTCTCGATCTTCGAATGTCTGCTCAATCACTTCTGCAACGTGGTACTGAGTTCTTAAGAGACCATCTGGCTCATTCAAACTGCGGCGATAGATCCGTGAATCATCCGTTTTCGCAGCTTCAGTAAAACGAGTGGACAACAAAACTTGCTCTTGCTGAGCTTCTGAATTGCTTGTGTTTTTTAGCGTTGTCACAGGAAACCGAAACAAGGCTTCAAGGTTCAAAGGAACTCGATGAAACACGACTTGAAGTTCTGTTGGCGATCGAACGGCAAATTCTTTGACAAATGAGGCCAAGCGAGGATCAAATGTTGGCCGCTTTGGATCCAATCGAATACTCAAACTATCTGCAATTTGATTCGCTGTCAGCAAAGGCTGCGACTGCCAATACGGACGAGTTTGTCTGACTGAAAACACGACTTCTCGGCCCAAATCCGTCGGATCCCAAGCTTCAAAGAAGCTCGACCGAAAATACGTCAATTCATCTGCCGTTGATGCTTCAAACAAGGGAACAGACGTGAGTTGTCGAGATTGCTGCTGGGCTGCTCCAGGGATTGGAAAGATGGTGGATTCGTCGCCAAAACGACGAACGGGAACTCGTAAAAACTGATAGCGAGCCACCAGCTCTGCGTAGGCCGCTCGATCACTGCCCGTTGCCTTCCAAACATAATCCGCTTCTCTAGCTACTAAAGCGGCATCACGATACTTCTTCTGATCATACAGTTCACGAGCTTGACGTAGCAGTTCCTGGCTACGGCTCTTAAGCCGAGCTTTCCATTTTTCTGCCACCGGATCTTGTGGGAAATGTCGAGTGATGCGGCTGAGCATATAACGAGCCGAATCGAATCGCTTACGATTCGCCGCTTCTTCTACTCGACGATCCACGATCTCCGCCAAAATTTCACGCAGGTCGAGATTGTCGATATTTCGCCCAGCAAGTTCGTCCAAAATCGCCAACGCGGCAGTATCGTCCTTTTCGGTCACTTTCAGTCGAGCTTCAGTGGCCAAGAGTTTTTCAAACGAAGGCCCCGCCTTATCCCATCCCGGCAACTGCTGCTCAACATGTAATAGCAGTTCATAAGCCTGAGTAATTTCATTGTCTTTTAATAACTGATCCACTCGGCGAAGACATAAGTCTTCATGCAAAATGATCTCATCAATTTGATCTATGGGAAGGAACAAATCTAAGGACTCATCGGAAGGCAAGACAACAATAAGATTGCGAAGCTCTTTACGACGAGCTGTTCGCTTTCGTCGCTGTTCCGCATTTCCACCTCTCGCCGCTTCAAGCTGCTTCAGTTCATCTTGAATCTTCTTCAGCGTATCAGGCCGAGGATAAACGGGTGTTGTGACAAGAGTTCTGGTATCTTTCAGCACGATCCAGTCGACAGGTGCGTCATTCTTGAGCTCGCGCGCTGAAGGCAGTTGCATGTCTTCAATTTTTGGCAGCTCTGTATCTGCTGTCGCTCGATCCTGAGCCGAAAGCAGCTTGCTACCAAAGGTCAGCGTGCCAAAGATCGTCACAAGGATGACCGCCAACGACGGTTTCCGGAAGACTTTAGATTTTTCTAAATCAAACATAGAACAATCGAATCCTGATTCTGCATCAGAACAGAAGAATCGTGTTACTGATCAATCAATTCGTCAACCAGATAAAGCGAACCATCAACACTGATCACAACCAGTGATTTGCCAACAGCAAATGGCCCCAGAGATGCAGCTTGTCCCAACGACAACTTTCGATCCGTTGGGCGTCCCTGAGAATCCAGCCGAATCACATCACCATTGGAAAAGCAGGCCACGAATCCGTCACGAACAGGAACAGGAGCTCCAACCAATTGCTCACCATCCAATGGATATTCTGCAACAGGCTGTAAATCAGACGAACGTTGAAAAACTTTCATCACGCTGCGACGGACATCAACAAAGACAAGGTCTCCGGCCACAGTCACTGGCTGACTGGGAATTCCACCCAGTGAAATCTTCTTCAACAGTTGGTTATCAGTGGCCGACAAAGCCATCAGCTCACCCTCTGCAGAAACAGCCATCACATATTCACCCGCTGCAGTGGGCCTTAAATCAATCGTAGCTGGCAGGCCTCCTCGACTGATTTCAACCAGACTCGGACGAGGGCGAGCACGATACTCCAACTGCACGGCTTCGTTATTACTGGATATCGCAAGTAACCGACGATCACCAATTGCAGTCAAGCTTTTCCAAGTCGTATTTGAACCAATCCCCTGAGCTGCTCGATAATCATCGACCTTCCTGCCACGAACTCCTGTCATATGAATTCGTCCCGGCATGGCAAACACGACACCATCGGCCAAGGTGACAGGAGGCAGTACAGGAGCATCAGGTAAGTCCCAGCGACTTTCCAGCTGACCAGAACCAGTAAATGTCCATGCGGCCGGCTGCTCGCCAGCACACCATGCAGCCACTCGACCATCTTTTAAGGTGATACCACCAACGGCAGTCACCAACTTATCTGGAATCTGGAATGTGCTGATCTGATCCAAGAAAAACGGTTGCGAACCAATCGCGTTCAGTGGAACTCGAAAAACAGAACCAAAGTCTCCGACCAAAAGCAGCTGATTGCCATTCGCAGCTGCTCCAGCTGCAACGACATTCGTACCAACCACTGTTCGCCATTCCCCCTTCATTTTGTCGGGATCAACTCGAGTAAAGAAGACCGAAGAAGAATAAGGGGTAACCGTTGTCGTATAAGCAGATTGATCTGAAAATTGAGCCGCCTGAACATGCAGACCATTTTCAAGAGCATCCGGAAGCAGTTCAACAGCGTTCGAACGGACTCGAAATTTCTGGAATGCTTCGCTGGCCATCCACAGGTTATTATTCGGACCAACCATCAAATGAATGGCGGCACTTGTGAGTTCTTCTAGCTGGTTACCACCAATAGGAGCAATCGGAGGATTTGCGTCGGGAGAATCATTCACGTTGAATGCGGTGACTCGTTGAGGAGTCGACGGAATAAACAAATTCGTACCACGCAACACACACCGATCACGAACCTGACCGGGCACAGTTTCTTCATACCACGTCGAAACCTGTCCACTCGATTCGTCAACTTTTAATACTCGAATTCGAGCTTCTTCCGCATCGTCGTTGTCGCAAAGTAAAAGCACATGCCCCATTGTTAGCAGCGGAGCTTCAATGCTTCCTGGACGATGTTCGATATACGACACTGCCGTCGACTTTAAGGACACAGCATCTAGCGAATAGACAACCGACTGTTCCCCCGGAATCAACATAAATTTCTTGTCACGAGACAACGTGGGCGGGCCCATCACCTTTTGATTAAACGTGACCTTCGTGTTGATTCGACCGCTATCAACTGAAATCTTAAGAATCTCACCCGCTGCTGTGGTCAAGTAGATCTGTTGTTCAGAAAGAAAGGGAGGACTGGAAGGGGGATGCGTTAACTGCTGTCGCCAAAGCAAAGCTCCGTCCTTTTCGGCCAACAACATCAATTGGCCAAGACCTGTATGGTAAAGCAGCACACTTGGTGTCGCTCCATCCACTGGTACGGGAGCAAACACAGGGTTGATTCCCACTTTTCGCTTCCAAAGTGGCTCACCCGTTTCTGTGTCGACACCAAAGCAACTGTCGATCCCCATCGTAAAGGCGACTCGCCCTTGTGAAACTTGATCAACCGACTTTTGAGTTCTGAGTGCAAGCGATAACCCGAATTGATCAGCTGATGTCAGTTCTTCCGTGATGCCATCGGTTCCGACAGCTTCTGTTTTCACCAGAGTTTTTTCGACTTCTAGAATCTGATTTAACACTCCGGCAATTTCAGGATCGTCATCTAACACGGGGTAAGCATCTAGCAAAGCTTGACGAGTTCCCAGAGCAGAAAAAGTATCACCCGTTTCAAGATAGCCTTGAATGTCTTCTAGGTATTTTTTCAGCGACTTGTTCTTAACAATTGCGCTTTCCGCTTTGCGTTGAAGGTTCAAAATTTTGCGAGCCACTGGAGCAGGCACGGAATCTGGCTTCCACTTCTTTTCCAGAATGTTTTCAGCCACATCGCTGTCAACTAATGACTGATTATTGAACTTCGCCGCAGCGACTAACGCTGCCACTTCGCTCATTCGAGCGGCCCAGCGTTTTATGTTCTTATCTTGTTCGTCGTAACCATCCAGCCCTCGACACTCTTTGATAAATGCCTCAAGAGCTTCCACGCCTGCGGTCACGTCGTTGGGAGTCATCGACACAGACTTCGTGTACTGACGAACTCGAGCGGTATGCAACAGAATCGTCGCTTGGTCAACAAATTCCCCCTCGGGATAAGCGACCAAGAAATCCTTAAACTTCTGTTCCGCCTGCTTGAAATTGTCTTCCTCCAGCTTGGTCTTCGCCGACCGGAAGGCGCGTTTTTCGCCTTCGTTGATAATCAGAATGCCAAAAACGACAGCTGCCAAAACAAGGCACACGACAGTGACCAGCAAGACAATCACAAACGGAGATCGACGAACTTCTTCTTCGCCAGGACGAGCTGCTCCGCCCGTCAATCGGTCGCTGAGCCGAGACGCTGCTCCTCGCTGAAGCTGGCGCCGGCCTTTTTTTTCGGCAGCGTCAACCTCGGCAGCTTCTTCAACGTCGTCAACGTCGTCAACCTCATCAACATCCTCGATTTCATCAAGGTCGTCGACTTCGTCTAGTTCCTCAACGTCGTCGAATTCTTCGACTTCATCCACTTCTTCGACGTCTTCAAAATCGTCTTCGTATTCGTCTCGAGGCACTCCGGCACCCATTTTCTTCAGTCTATGATTTTACTGATGGTGGCTGGTAAACCACCGCATTTCCCTGATCCCCATCAACACTGATGGTCACCATAAATCGCTCTATTCCACTTCTGCAATTCGTGACTTCATGCTGGTAAAACCAGCCCGCCTTGCAGCATCCGCCAACATGATTCGACTTTCATGCAACGAAAGTGGATCAATCGTCACCTTGAGTTCTGCAGTATCTGTATCGCTTTGAGCAGACTGAAGTGCGTCCACCATTTCGTCAACCGTTGCACACAACGCGCCCTCAATATCAATTTGATTGTCGGCGTCAATCGTTGCTTCCACCTGAGCATTTTCGGGAGGAGGCACAGACACAGCAGATGCTTCATCTGTTGTTGCCGGCTGACCTTCCATCTGCTTTTGCACACTAAACGAAGCGGTAATCATAAAGAAGATCAACAGCAGAAACGTAACGTCCACCATCGGTGTCAGGTCCATTTCTTCGAATTCAGGCCCTTCTCGACCCAATGGTTCGTCTTCGTCTTCTTCTTCCCATGACGGCAATGACACCGTCACGATTGGCTCTGAGACCAATAGAACAGCGCTAACAACTTCCTCGTCTTCTTTGTCCTCGTTGCCGGCTTCGACCGAACGAGCTTCAGGTTTCTTCCGACTTGGTACAACTGGATCAGACCGTCTCTCGCTGCTTGCCTT
>CAYTUE010000010.1:0-9806 GCA_964441085.1 uncultured Planctomycetaceae bacterium | reverse complement strand
CAGTTGAGAAGGCAATTGAGACGATCCGCCTGCAGCAGGCTTATCCTTTGTTAATGCCTTCGTCGCTTTCGCATCAAGTTTTTCTAGGATGGGTAACTTAACAACATCCAAGTTCTGCTTTTGCTTATAGGCATTAATCAATACCTTTAAGTCAGATGCAACGTCTCCCGCCGACTGGTATCTCAGATCCTTATCTTTCGCCATCATCCGATGCACCATCCGGCACATCACATCAGGCAAATCTGGATTTTTCTGTTTGAGTGGCGGAGGCACCGTATTCAAATGCTGCACGGCAATCGCCATCGGACTTGTTCCGACAAACGGAGTCTCACCACACAACAATTGATAACACGTCACACCAAAGGAATAGACGTCTGATCGTTGGTCCAGTTCATGGCCACCGACTTGTTCAGGACTCATGTACAACGGAGTCCCCAATGTCATGCCCTCACGAGTCAAACTGCCTCCATCAGAATTGTCGTGCAGTTGAGCCAAACCAAAGTCAGCAACTTTGACCTCACCTGTCCGGGTCACCAGAATGTTTTCTGGCTTGATGTCTCGGTGAACAATGCCCGCCTGACCAGACGCTTTCAAAGCAGATGCAACTTGGCGAATCACCAACAACGACGAACCCAGATCCGGCACTTTCTTTGCCTTCAGAATGGAAGCAAGGTCCTTACCTTTCACCAATTCCTGAGCAATAAAATGCAAACCGTCTTCTTCGCCAATCGTGTAAACCTGCACGATACTGGGATGATTCAAACCAGCAGCCATCATGGCTTCTTGCTTAAACCGAGCCAGCATCACATCGCCAGACGTCGCCATTAACTGGCGTTTCATCACCTTAACAGCAACCATCCGTTGCAATGAAGTTTGTTCGGCAAGATACACATCGGCCATGCCGCCACTGCCCAGATGCTTTTGCATCCGAAACTCACCCAGTGATTGATCGACAAGGTCCCCCATAATTCCGTCAGGCTTTCTATTTGCTGTGAGTCAAAGCGATTGCACGCACCAACGAAGATTGATTACTGAATCCAAACAATTGTTTTTCCATCACGGAATACTTAGTCGCCTCGAACAGCAAAGTTCATCCCGATTTCTGTTTCAGTTTCCTTGGCCACTTCGTTGATCAAGGCTTCAACTTCCCCCACGATCCCGTTTGGAACTTCTCGATCTGCATAAATCAAAATCGAAAGGTCACCTGATGCCACCTGAACCATTTCCGCTCGCAGCTGATCCAGAGTCACCAAAGTTCCTTCCCACTGATACTCGCCTTCTTCGCCGCCTGTTCGAGGCACCGACACGCTCACTTCTCTTACGTTGTCACTCTTCACGACATTCTGGCCCGATTGAGAGGCTGGAATATCACGATCTGGTGTCGCCTGCATTGTGGACGTCACCATGAAAAAAATCAGCAAAAGAAACGTCACATCAATCATGGGAGTGATGTCGAGTTCCGCTTCTTCTTTCTTTTTCTTTTTTCGGCGAGACAAAACTGAGCACCTTTTTCAGCGATTCAAATGACCAAGGCAATACATCTGGAAGCGAGTGAGCTTTCAAGCACAGGCAACTACCCCTGAGCACTTCGAATTTGAGCTGCTTCTAAGTCATCCAAGAATGTGCCCACTTGATCGTCGACATCATCTTCCAACTTCGTAATTTTTGTTTGCACGCTGGACATTAAAATGACCAACGGAATGGCAATCGCCAGTCCACCGGCTGTTGTCCATAAAGCAAAACTAATGTCATCGGCCAATGCGGCAGGCTTGACTCCCGCATCACCGCTTCCAGCGATCTGCTTAAAGGCCAAAATCATCCCTGTGACTGTTCCCAACAGTCCCAACATCGGAGCCGACTTAATGATCGTATTCACCCACGAAACACGAACGTCGAATTCCGAAAGGATCTCACGAGAAAAGAAGTCGGCAATAATTTTCCGAACCTTCTTCACTGGCTTATGACGGTTTTCAACACCGATCGTGACCAACTGAGGAACAGCTCGAGACCACAGTTCTGGCTGATCACACATTTCCATCACTTCATCGAATTTGCCTGCTTCAAGAAGTTCACCCACATCATCCAAAAAGATGCCAGCAGCTTCTCGACCAGGAAAGCTCTTTTGCTTCACTCGACGCACCAACATAACAATGCAAAACAACCCATAGGTCGCACACGCTGCCATCGCCAAATAAATCAGATTACCAAACCAATACAGAATCGGCCCAATATCAATGGCTTGCGCGATGGTCAAAGTCTGTGATAAATTCACGCGTTTACTCACCCAATTTTCAGAGAAGAAGACGACAAATCGATGCTGAACAGCGTTGCGCGGTAGATCGTGCGGAGACTGAAGTGTAAGCCGCCAAATGAAAAAACGAACCCTAGCAAGACTTCAAACTAGGATTTTCATAGGCAGCAGCAACAAAACAAAGTGCCACAACCAATTTAACAGGCAGCAGCTGAACGATTTTCACACGGTAACGGCATTTCTGAGTGTCAATCCGCCAAGAACGACACTTCATTGCCAAAAACCGGCTCACGACCAATCACCCTTCGTGTGACATGCACAGCACTACAACACGCCCAACCACGCCTCACAAGGCTGAGCGGATTTGCAAAACCCAATCCACCAGCCTTAGCCAATGGCACGGCTATTTCAGTTTCTGGCTGGACACAAAGAACTCAAAACTGCCAGCCCCACCACGAATCTGAAAGAAAGTCCGCCGGATCTGAGCAGGCTCTTTGTTTCCGTATGTCTTTTCCAAGCGAGCCAACAACTGTTCTGTTTCTGGAGCATAAAAGTGCACAACTTGCGCCCTTGCCGGATCCGAAACCCCTGCTTTTTCCAGCAGTTCAATGTCAGCTTTCTTACGATCGCCGCCTTTCCACGACATAAACAACCGTGGATCATCGTCACTCAGCTTGCCTTCTCGGATCGTATTTCCTTTCGACATATCGCTGAGATAAACGATTCGCTTGTCCTGAATAAAGATGGCAGCAATTTCGATTTTGAAAAAATCCAGCTGCGCCGCATACAGTTTCAAATTGCTCTTATCTGCAAATTTCACCAACCAACGCTGATCACGTTTCTCACCGCCTATGGACCCTCCACCCACACCCAAGGGACGCCCACCAGATCCTTCTGCGCTTCCCGGATTTCCGCCTGCTTCTGAGTCGGTATATTCGTTCGGCTGAACCAACTGAGACGCGTTTTCAGACAAGGTCACAATCTGATCAGTAATTTGCTCCAATTCCGTCATATTCTGATCATTCGAGAGCGACGGATCGTCTGTTGGGTCTTCAGGAGATTCCACATCTAATGTCTCATCCGGCTCACCGTCTTCGAAGCCGCCCGTACTATCGGCCAGCACCATGGCTTCGGTCGTAATTTCTGGCAAAAGATTGCTCAACCAAATTGCAATCAGCAACCCCGTGATCAAAGCCAACCCGAGGGCAATGGCAATTTGAGCTGACGTGGTGACGTCATAGGTGGTTTCGTTCATCACCGGAGCAGTACCGGAGACTCGAAGAGATTTTCGATCAGGAACAGATGTCGACATAAGTTTGGTGAACCGCTGGAGACACGAGAAATTGAGACTCAGACAGAATCTGCAGCCGAATAAACAACAACGCTCTTGCCCGTATGGTATCTGCACAAATCAGGAACTGCAACAAATCTGCCTTCAACTCAAACACGAAGACAAAACACCAGCACGCTTCCTGTTGGCTGTCCTACAAATACGGACCGAAACAGGAAAACCTGACAAAAACAGCAAAGCAAGCCCTTAGCAGACTGTTCAAACAAGGTAACTCGACGCGTTAGCGAGAGATTGACATCCCCTTTTCCTCTGGTTTTGAGCACTTGCTTACGCGTTTGGGGTGTTGGGGGACACTGGGACGGTTTTTTAACGGCCTGTTCACATATTAGCTCACTCAACCAAGCCAGACGCCAAAATTCAGCCGCTCACTGGCTACTCGCACAACGGGAGTCATAATTTGATATTCACATAAAAGTGACACGTAACTTTCGCCACGCGTCGCCGAAGTACCGAGGAAGGTCGGAGGCAATCATCGCTTCCCGACTAGAAGCTTCCGCCGCAAAATCTCCCGCCGTGCCATGCAGCCAAACAGCAACACAAGCCGCATCAAAGGCCGGCACGCCCTGAGCCATCATGGCTGCCAGCAACCCCGTTAATACGTCTCCACTTCCACCTGTCGCCAGACCACTGTTTCCCGTGTCGTTGACGTACACTCGGCTTTCATCAGCAACGACTGTTTGAGCCCCCTTTAACACGACAACCAACTGATGCTGTTTGGCAAACTGCTGAGCACTCCTTGTTCGATCTGCCTGAATGTCGGCAATCGACTGGCCCGTCATTTTCGCAAACTCACCCGGATGAGGCGTCACGATCCGCGAAACAGATACCGAATCAGTCGCAGGCTGTTCCGCCAACAGTTCTTGATCAGCACACAAACTCAAAGCATCCGCATCCAAAATCACAGGGCAGGGCGATTCAAGAAGAGCACACTGGACCAACTGCTTCGCTTCCAAAGACTGCCCCAACCCTGGCCCAATCGCTACCACATCTTGATTGCCCCACACCGACTTTAAACAACTTGCAACAGCATCATCCTGCCCCAACAGCAGGTCTTCGAACGAACGGTCGGCCGCTTCAAAACCAACCGTCATATAACTTGGTTCGTAGGCAGCAACAATGGACTGAATCGATTGAGGAACCATGACCGTGACTAATCCAGCCCCACCACGCAATGCCGCCTTGCCCGCCAAGCAAGCCGCACCGCTCATCCCAACACTGCCCGCAATAATGAAAGCTCGACCAAACGTCCCCTTGTGCCCAGCGTCCTCACGACTTGGAATCTGACAATCAGCAATTGAAATAACTTCACACACAGACTCACTCCTTCAAACCCGTTGCCGCATCCAACCCAATAGAACATTTCATACCGAAAACGCTTCACATCGTCAAAAACGTCTGATTTTAGATTCTCTGCAAAAAATAGGCTTCGCGCTGTCAGATTTCTCTCAGCAGGTGGGTTTCACTGATGACATCAAATCCGAACAATGTCGATCAGTCAGTGATCTTCCGACAGAACTTTGATCCCAACCTTTACAATGTGGCCTGAAACCTCAGCAACATTACTCACTTCACTGAACGACCCCCATGATCAGGAGGCGTGGGATGAATTTACGCAACGGTATCGTCCCGCCATCTATCGCTTCGCCCGCAAAATGGGGCTTCAAGATGCCGACTCAGACGACACAACTCAAAAAGTTCTCCAATCTGTGGCTCGCAGTATCGAATCCAAACCTCCCGATTTAACGCTTGGAAAATTTCGCAGCTGGTTAGCTCAGGTTACTCGTAACGCAGTCCTAAATTGCGTTGCTCGGCAAAAACAAGACACCGGCAGCGGGTTGTCCAGTGTGATGAAAATACTGGACGGCATTGCCGTTGCAGAACCAGACCTTGCCGCCGCATGGCAGTACGAAGAACGCCTCGCCATGTTTCGCACGGCAGCTGAATCCGTGAAATCAAACTGCACAGACGCCGTCTGGAAGTCGTTTCACTTAACAGCAGTCGAAGGCCACAGTTGCGAACAAGTCGCCAAGCAACTGGGAATTTCCGTAGGAGTCGTCTATGCGTCTCGTAGCCGAATTCTCAAACGAATTCGACGAGTGATCGAAGAACGCAATTCAGACACAAATCAATCCAATCCCGTTTCTTCAACCGATATGATTCAAGGAGCTTCGCAATGAAGGTTCTCGCATCGTGCAACCGTGAAACGATTTCCTTGTACCTAGAAGACGCATTGTCTCCGGCTGGTGAAACGGCACTTGAACAACATCTGAATACGTGTGCGGACTGCCGAGAACACATGGCATCGGCAGCTGGATCTGGTGATCAGTGGCACGACATCACAACCGCTTTGCGACCAGACGAATGGGACAACCAACACTCGTCAACTCGAAAGTCTCCCGCGTGGCCTTTGACATTACTTGGCCCCACTGACGATCCCTGCATGCTGGGACGCATCGGCCCGTTTGAAGTCAGTGGCTGCATTGGAGTGGGAGGAATGGGAGTCGTTTTTAAGGCTCGTGATCCAGCCTTAGACCGATTCGTTGCTGTCAAGGTTTTGTCGCCTCAACTCGCTGCTTCTGAATCCGCGAGAATTCGATTTGCTCGAGAAGCCAAAGCGGCTGCTGCCGTAGTTCATGACAACGTGATCGCCGTTCATCAAGTGGCCGAATATCAAGGGCTACCCTACTTGGTCATGCCATATGTTCCCGGTCCTTCGCTAGAAGAACGCATTCGTCGCAAAGGACCAATGCCTGTCGTTGATGCCATTCGAGTTGCTCGACAAGTGGCCTCTGGGCTCGTGGCAGCTCATGCTCAAGGATTGATTCATCGAGACATCAAGCCAGCCAATATCCTGCTGTCCGGAAATACCGAACGAGCCGTCATTACGGATTTCGGACTGGCTCGAGCAGCAGACGATGCCACGTTAACTCGGTCCGGATCACTCGCCGGCACGCCTCAGTTTATGGCTCCCGAACAAGCCCGAGGAGAACCAGCAGACAGCCAGAGCGATCTGTTTAGTCTCGGAGCAATGTTGTTTGCAATGCTGACTGGCAGCCCAGCTGTAGCCAATTTATCAGGAGCAGAAACTGTTCGTCAGGTCAGCAGCGTTGCTCCTGTGCCTCTCCATATGGTGTGTGGCAATGTCCCCAAATGGTTACAGCAGCTTATGGCTGGTTTGCACTGTTTTGATCCAACAAAACGAATCGCCAGTGCAGTACTCGCCGAACAAATGCTGGCCGCGGCCGTGACAAAAGCAAGTTCAACAACTTTGCCTCTCCAACACAACAAATCCGTTTATCATTGGACATTGACGCAAAAACTGTCCGGCATGGGTGCTGCTGTCATACTTACTGCGGTGATGTGGATCGCCACAGCGGTTTGGTGGGACACAGGCAACGAATCATCAACAAAGACGACCAAAGCAGCAACTCAGCAACAGAAGCCAACAACCACACACACATCGGCAGTTCCACCGACGGATAAAAATCCCAGAGTCAAGACTTTGGAAGTTCAGAAAGTGCCTGAACCACAGACACTGCCAGTCGACCAAACGGACGCGAAGCCAAGCACATTCAACCTCCCAAAAGATCTGCAACAAGATCTCGATGGAAAACAACTCGACCTGTTGCTGCACAGTATCGATCAGCAACTGAACCAATTACAGAATCGTTAAATCATGAATGGCACTCATTCAATAACGAACGATCACAGGATCTTTGGCATTCTGTTTCATGTCACATCATGATCGCCAGCAATCATCAATGAAAACAATTTTTCAAAGTGAAAGCACAAGCATGTCAAACCATCACTTCATCGATTGAACAAAGTTAATGTGACAACATCGGTTGCCGTCAAAACACAAGAACCAGATCAATTCAACGTCCTTAATTTCAGCGAGACTTTTCTTATGAATCCAGTCGCCCATTTTCTTGTCAACTCTGCCTTAGCAGCTGCCTGCCTGCAGTGCTTCCTGCCTCAAGTCGCTGGGCAAACCACTGCTGACCAACCGACACTCTCTGATGTGACTCCCTCCCCCCCTCAAACAAGCGAACAGGCTCAAGAAGCCCCCGCTTCCGTTAGGGAACATGTACCAGATCGTACAGACTTAGAACATCCTGACCCAGGTCTGAATCCTCCACAAGAAAACCCAGGCCGAAACGTCGCTGGGCATCCACGATTTCAGCCACGGGATAGTAACGTTCACAGAGAAACAGAAGAAACTTCTGAGTTGCGAAGAAGAGTGTTAGAAGTACGAGACGTAAACGAGAGACTCCTTCGTGACAGGCTAGAGTTTGCTCAACCACGCAATCGATTTAAGGCACAATTTGAACCTGGACCAAACACACCATTTCAACCTATAGGAGTTCAACGTTTAGAAGCCAACAGCCGCCTGAAAGAAACTGAAGCCAGTCCTGTTGACAAAGCGATTGCCGAGCTGGTGACTGGCTTGCTATCAGCGGGTGATCGTCGAACTCGAGACAACTTAAAGAAGCCACTCAAAACACTACTCGAACAAAAATTTGACGCCGAACAACAGGCTCGTGAATTGATCATTGTAGAACTCCAGAAGCGGCTGAAGGTCGCTGTACAGAAAGTTCACGAACGAGCCAACAACAAATCAGCCATCGTTCAACAGCAGTTACAACGAATGATGGGATTACCAGAGGATGATTTTTTGTCGATGGAAGAAACGCCATCCCCAGGAGCAGCATTCGAGGAGAGAAACAGGATTCAATCGCATAGTACCAATAGATCCCAATAACCTGACGCGTCAGTTACGTAGGACAGGCTCCCGCGCAGGAGCCTGTCCGACTTGACATTCTGCGACTTGACATTCTGTAGCGGGGCTCTGTGAGCCCGATCACGTCGCAATCCGTCCAAGTCTTTGTGAAATGGTCGGGGCAAACTGCCGGGCCGTTGGCCTTGGGGGCGATGAGTCCGTTTCCTCGATCACGCTGCAGGTTGCCCAAAAAAATACGCCACTTCAAAACGAACGCTTCGGGTTCCCTTTTTTGCCAACAGCCTGAGAAAGTTCACTCAATTAAAACTGCGACACATCAAGCAACAACACTCGATCAACAGGCCCTTGGCCTCCAAGTTGATATTGATCAGCCCCCGATTCAAAAACAACGGCCAACTGATCTCCAACCATCGCAATGCCTTCCGACATCGGCGGACAATCAATCTCACCGATGTAGTTTTTGCCATCAAGAAACCAAAGCGGAATTTCTTTGCCCGGGATGACCTCAACCCTTTGATGAGCATCTTTACCAATTGGATTGCGGTAAACGGCAATGAGACTTCGTTTCGACCGACCATAAGAAATACTCAAATACACTCGATCGCCCGAAACACACATCCCTTGGGCTCGTTGTCGCACAGACAACACACACGTCGGATCTGCCATGGGATGATTCACGTCATAACCACACACCCAAGCAAACTTGCGAACACCCATTCTGTCCGTCAAATGATGAGATGGTTTTGTGCGGTACTTCAATCCATAGGCAAATTCGCCAACAAGCAACAAACCGGGTGCCGTTGTACAAAAACTGGCTTTTGTTTCGGACTTCCAACTGGCTGTCGCCGAAACAGGCGAACGTGGGTTTAATGTCACAAAGTCAGTCAAATTGTAGTGCAACACGCGCTCATCAGACGCGACAAATAACGAATCCTTCACGGCCACGATCCCGCCAACATGCCCATAATGAGGCTGTTTTGTTTGATCCTGAAGCGTCACATGCGATGACATCTTTCCAGTGGCAACATCGATCACCGAAACACACGAAGCCGCTTTACCAAAGTCGTGCGAAATCAGCATCACATTGTTTTTTGGCACAAACGCGATTCCTTGAGGAACCGCGCCTTGCTGAAGCCCAGGGATCACTGGACCTGCCGCCGTTGTAACAGATGGCTGCTTAAGCCCAGTCGGATTTCTGGGCACAGACTGGCTGAAACGAGCTTGCTGACCGCAAGCCTCAACAGAATGAGCAAGTCCGACTAAAAATGCACAACACAGCAGAAAGTCGCAACGGCCAACATGAAAGATCTTCATCGCACTTCCACAATAAACTGCCCGGATCATCACAGCACTAAGCAAATTCCAAGTCGTTGATTCACTCACGTACGAATCGCCAAGCCAGCCATTCATCATAGCCGATCAACCTAATCAAGTCACGGTTTTCGCTAGGCTGATTCAATGGG
>CAYTUE010000009.1:60185-61784 GCA_964441085.1 uncultured Planctomycetaceae bacterium | reverse complement strand
TCCACAGCGTGTTCGCAAATTCAAACCGACGAACCAACCCAAACCAGTCGTTACACGGTTCAGGCCGAACACGACCCCAATGGGATCGGCAAGTTTTATATGGGCCGAGAAATCGCTCACGTGATGGGATTTTCTGGAGCCGCTTGGTTGGAACGAGACACTCGGGAAAAAGAAGAACGGCTTACGCTTCTCGTCCGGTCCTTAAAGCTGAAGGATGGTGACATCGTGGCAGACATTGGAGCAGGCAGCGGAGTGATCAGTTTCTTAATGGCAGAACAGGTTCTGCCAACCGGAAAAATTATGGCCGTCGACGTGCAGGATGAAATGTTGGCTCGATTAAAAAAACGAGCCAACAAAATGGGACTTGAAAACGTGGTCGGAATCAAGGGAAGCTCAAAGGCTCCCAACTTACCAGACGAATCCATTGACGTTGCTTTGATGGTAGACGTGTACCATGAATTCGAATTTCCGTTCGAAATGATGCAAGCCATTAGTCGGGCGATGAAACCGGGTGGCCGCGTTATCTTGGTGGAATACCGAATGGAAGATGCGACGGTTCCCATCAAAAAAGTACATAAGATGTCGCAGATTCAAGCCAAGAAAGAAGTCGCTCAACCAAGCTTCAATCTGGAATGGACGGAAACCATCGACGTGTTACCACGACAACACATTCTTGTGTTCACCAAGCAAGGCAAGACATTGGATGTGACTGAAAGTCACCAATAAAATCGACGAGCAGACGAGCAAATGTTCTGGCATAGATCGTGCCAGCCTTATTCTTCTGGTTCAGCGATGGCCGCAAAGGCAATTTCAGCTTCCATGGCTTCTGAAGTGTTGCTTCGACGTGCTTCGATTCTCATTCCAAACGGTTGAGGCGTGGGGACTTTCAAACGCAAGGATTCACCCCCCACACATTCGACATCAACTTCTGGAACGCCCTGCAGTGGAGGTGAAAAAGGAATGTGGATGTTGGCCTTTTTCTGGCCACGCTCAAATTGAACCACGGCAACTCCTTCAACCATTTCGGCTCCACTGGCATCGATCGTGCGTTCGGTGACGACGTCTTTGTCTGAGCTGCGTTCAGGTGAGCTGCGTTCAGGCTGAACGGCTTCCACTGCTGATTCAAACTCATCAGCGCCTGCGTCGGCCAATTGGGATGTTTCTTCGTCTGAACTTTTGCTTTTTTGAAACAGATCTCGAACACTTCCGAACAGTCCCTGAGACGTCGAAGCATCCGAATCGGTTGTGCTTTGAGCGGACGATGAATCTGCTGCGGTGATGCCAGCGGCAGCTGATGCTCCTAAAATCCCTGTTGTTGCAATGTCCAATGCAGAACGGCGTTTCGGCTTGCTGTCGTCACGAGATTTCAAGTCTGTGGAATCTGCGGTGGTGTCTGTGTTGCTGCCTTGGCGATCTGCTTTTCGGACTAATTTTCGATCAGCTTGGGTTGAGCTGGCTTCTGATTGATCGGGTTGCTTTGTGTTGCGATCGGCAGCTTTCTGTCGTCTTTCAAATCGAGACACTCGTTCGCTTCGACTTGAATTTTCAGGGGTTTGGTCACGACTTTCCGGTTCAGAGACAACTCCAGACTCTTTGCTG
>CAYTUE010000009.1:53998-60085 GCA_964441085.1 uncultured Planctomycetaceae bacterium | reverse complement strand
TTGACGACTGGAAGGTGCCAAACCTGTTCCCGATTTTCTTGAAGCGGAAATTCGTTCTTTACCTGCCAGTTGGCTGCGAATGGCGTCTGCCGTGGCTGCTCCCGAATCGCTTGCAGGTGCCGTCCCAGCAGTTACTCGGGCAGGTAAGATGAAACCCCCGCTTTGAGATTTCTGTCGACGTTGGGCAAGCGTTTTCAAATTCCCACTGGCTGCGGAATACGGAGCCAGCGAATTGGTTCGCGTAGAATTCGAAGACTGTTCGAATGATTCGAAAACTGATTCCTTGGTGAGCTGTTGCGAGTCTTCTTCACGGCGATGTTGACGATCGGTGGATTCACGGAAGCGGGTTGCGTTACGATTTTTTTGATCGGGATTGGCTTGTTGCCGGTCGATGATCGGATTGTTTTGAATTCGACCAGACTTTGGAGCTTGACGTGTTGATTGGTTGGAGGACAGTTGATCGAAGTCAGTGAGATCTTCGTCCAACAGCCCGAGATCAAAATCACTCCCAAGGATGTCGTCAACGTCTGTGGCGACTTTGTCTTGGCCGCGAACATGAGAAGGTGCTGTGCGCGACACGTCTTGTTGTAAGTAGGATCGAGGTGCCAGCGATGGGCGTTCGGTATCCGGCAGGATGCGGGTGAGATCTTCGAAGGTAAACCACGCCGCTTTAGGATTCATAATATGGTCGTCGACTGAATCAAACGTGGGGAGAGGAGTCATGTAGCTGCTGCGTCCGCGAGGAATTCCGAAGAAATCGTCTGGCACGTGGCTTAATACGGCGATCACACACAGCAAAAACAAAGCGAACGCCAACCAACCTCGCAAAGGCGAATCAACGGGCATCAGGCAAAAGCCGATGATGGGAGGAGGAAACAGCGTCGCCGCAGCGGCGAAAAATAGCACAGGAGATTCCGAAGCCGCTCGCCGTCCGGGGTTAAATAGCAACCAAGCGAAGACTCCGACAAACGCCGAAAACGTGGCCAAGAGAAACGCGACGGGCTCGTCTCCTACGGATCGAATGGATTCCTGAAGGCGTCCATTCCATAAAATCATGGCTGTGCCTACAAGGATCCCCCACCCAAGGATCGCGACAACTCGGCGGTTCCGAGCCGATCGTGTCGACGTTTCCATCATGATTTCGATTCCCATCCATGAATAACCACGGCCTTTTGAAACGGCCGAACGTAATTTTGCCGCGTCGATCTTTCTGGCGACAGCGTATTCTGGGAAGAATACAAAAGCTGACGCGTTCTGCCCAGCCGATTCTGCCGGTCTGCGTTTTAGGCAGCATTTTCCCTTGGTTTACAAACTTTTAGGCCCCTGTTTCGGCATTGAACAGGCTGTTGAAAATCCCTGGCTCCCGCATCGGGTTACCTTTTCTGCCTGCTTAGACCGCAGTATTACGGCCCAAGGTAACCTGAAACGTGGCTGTCTGCGTTGTCTTTTGTGGACGTGGGATTGGCCAGGTTACGAGTCTCTGTTCGTTGAGCAAAGGAGATCACGAATTTCAGCGGATCGTCATTTTTTCACAGCAGCAGTTGCCGAAACACGCTTTCGTCCGTGTCATGAGTTGGCGAGTCGCCATTCCTGAACGGAAGCATTCGACTGAAATTGGGACTCAATTGCTGACAATCCGTGCAGCGACGGTACGATGGCTGTTTGGTTTGTTTTCCGCCAGTTTTCGCGGTTATTGCTCTGCAAGTAAGAAGTTGTCATGCGTTCTCGCCCTTCCAACAAAAAGGACTCATCACGTCCTCAGCGCTCGAAAAAGTCGCCCAAGCGTCGGCCAGCGGCTTCGTATAAAAAACGCCCCGTTCAAGGTGCCCCCGCTGCCGCATCAACAAGTGGTCGACCGCGAGGACAATCGGTTCCTCAAGGATTGACTCGTCCCGACTTTCTGATGGACGGCGACAAGGGAACACGCCTGCAGAAATACTTGGCGGTTGCCGGTGTCGATTCTCGACGAAACTGCGAAGCTGTGATTCGAGAAGGTCGAGTCACAGTTGATGGCAAAGCCATTCTGGATCCTGCTTTTGCCGTGCATCCTGAAGAGCAAGACATTCGCTTAGACGGTGAAAAACTGCGACCTGCTCGCTATCGCTACTACTTGATCAACAAGCCCAAGGGAGTTGTTTGTACTCACAGCGATCCTGCCGGGCGTCCCCGAGCCGTCGATTTGGTGCCAAGTTATGACAACCGAATGTTCACGGTGGGGCGACTGGATGAAAACACGCTTGGCCTGTTGATGGTCACGAACGACGGAGCACTGGCCGAACACTTGGCTCATCCTCGCTACGAAGTCGTACGCAACTATCGAGTACAAGTGGCTGGTTTACCAGATGGAAAAACACTGGGTGAACTACGAGAAGGCATGCACTTTTCCGATGGCTTCTTTAAGTTTCACTACATCCGCATTTTGAAACGTAAGGGACGAAGTACGTTTTTGGAATTGGAATTACGCGAAGGCAAGAACCGAGAAATTCGCCGCATGCTGGCTCGCGCGGGCCACAAAGTGATTCAGCTAGAACGAACGGGATTTGGCCCATTGCGTCTTGGCAATTTAGAGGTGGGCGAATGTCGTGAGCTTCGAATGGACGAAGTCAAATCGCTGTACGACTTCCTACAAAAGCCACCGGAAAAACGTAACGGCGACGCCAAGAAAAGTCGTCGACCAGCAATTAGTCAACGCAGTGCGGCAAGAAAAAGTCGTTCCAGTGCAGCCGCTGATAAAAAGGAAGCGTCTGGAAGTCGAGGCCAGCGAGGAGCCGCGCGAAACGGTCGGCCACGCCGTCCAACCAAATCTGTCAAAAAGAAACGTCGATAAGACACATCGATAAAACAAAGTGTCGAAAGTTGACTGCAGGCATAACAAAAAAAGCCGCCCTCGCAATTTGCGAGGGCGGCTTTTTACTTATCTTAAGTTCGGTTGAACTGAGTTTGTGTTGTTGATGCTTGAGCGAACTACGCTTGTTCTTTCAACAGCTTGCGATACCAAGCGATGGTTTCTTTTAAGCCATCTGCGAGTGGAACTTGAGGTTCCCAGTTGAGCCAGTTTTTGGCTCGACTAATATCTGGACAGCGGCGTTGAGGATCATCTTTGGGCAGTGGCATGTTCACAATCTTTGATGAACTTCCCGTGGCCGCAATGATCTCTTCGGCAAGTTCCAACATTGTGTTTTCTACGGGGTTACCAATGTTCACTGGGCCCGTATGTTCGTCTTGATCCATTAACCGCAGCATGCCTTCAATCAAGTCGCTGCAGAAACAGAACGAACGAGTTTGAGTGCCTTCGCCGTAAACGGTGATGTCTTCGTTTCTTAATGCTTGAGTAATAAAGTTGCTGATGACTCGACCGTCATTGGGATCCATGCGAGGACCATACGTGTTAAAGATGCGAATGATGCGAACTTCGACATCATGAGCTTCGTGGTAATTCATCAGCAACGATTCTGCGATTCGTTTGCCTTCGTCGTAACAGCTTCGAGGACCAATCGGATTGACGTGGCCCCAGTAGTCTTCTGTTTGAGGGTGAACTTGAGGATCGCCGTAAACTTCTGATGTCGAAGCATGCAGGACTCGAGCCCCACAGCGTTTTGCCAGCCCCATCACATTGACCATTCCGACGGTTGATGTCTTAATCGTCTTGATGGGGTTGTACTGGTAAGCTTCGGGAGACGCTGGACACGCGAGGTTAAAAATGCGGTCCACTTCAAGGTAGAACGGATGCACGATGTCATGGCGTACCAGTTCGAAGCGTTCATGTCCCAGCAGATGCCGGACATTGTTTTTATTGCCCGTAAAGAAATTGTCCAGACAAATGACTTCGTCGCCTCGTTCAATCAGGCGATCGCAAAGATGACTGCCTAGAAATCCGGCTCCACCAGTGACAAGTACAGTGCTCATATCTTTGTTCATTCCATTGTTAATGTGGGGCTTTCAATCAAAGAGGATGATTTGAAAGCATTTTGGAGTCGGTCAGTCGGGCAAAGTTGATGACATGCTGAAAGTCGGCGTTCACTGCAATAAAATCGAATCTGAAATTCGATTGCAGGCCACCACCAAAATGAGGTGTCCACAAGCTTCTTCCCGCAGCGGTTGAAATCACTGCGAGGTTTTAGAATCTTACTGAACACCTTGACGTGAATAAAAATCCATTCACAGTGCTGTTGCACTGTGAATGGTTTCTGTTGGTTTGCCCAATTGAAAAGTGAGTCAACCGTTATCAGAGCGGCGAACAGCATTGCTGGTCACCGCCGTCTGACTTGCAACAGCATGCTTGAGACCTACGCATGTTTGTACACAGTTTCGAAGTCGATATCGTACTTCTTCATCTTTTTGTACAGAGTTGTTCGGTTAATCCCGAGTGCTCGAGCCGTGTTTTGTCGATTCCAGCCGTTGGATTCCAAGGCTTGAACAATCAACTGCCGCTCCGGAGTGGACAAGGCCTTCTTAAGCGACGCCCCGCCAAGGTTGGCTTCGAGATTTGCCTGTTGTTCGGCTTCAGAAAACATCTTTTCGGGCAGATCCCCCACACCGATGTATTCGTTGTGGCTTAAAACGACAGCTCGTTCCACAACGTTTACCAGTTCGCGAACATTGCCTGGCCAGTGATATTGCTGCAGAGCTTGCATCGCAGCATCGTCAAAACCTTTGATCTGTCGACCTGCTTGAGCATTAAACTGATGCAAGTAGTGTTCAACAAGCAGCGGGATGTCTCCCATGCGTTCTCGCAGTGCCGGTTGAGTTAACGTGATGACGTTAATTCGGTAGTAAAGGTCTTCACGAAATTCGCCTCGCCGAACAGCTTCTTCAAGGTCGATGTTGGTGGCTAATACCAAACGCACGTCGACCTTTTGAGTTTCTGTGCTGCCAACGGGTTCGAATTCTTTATCTTGGAGAACTCGCAATAGTTTCACCTGCAAAGCGGGTGATGCCGTTGCAATTTCGTCTAAGAACAGTGTGCCGCCATTCGCCTGAGTGAACTTGCCCACTTTGTCGTGAGATGCTCCGGTGAAGGCTCCTTCCACGTGACCAAATAATTCGCTTTCCAGCAACGATTCGGGCAAGGCACCACATGCCACTTCCACAAAGGGCTGTTCTGCTCGATCACTTAACGTGTGTAAGCTGCGAGCGGTCATTGTTTTACCGGTGCCACTTTCGCCAAGAATCAGCGCTGTGGTTCGAGTATCTGCGACACTTTCAATCAGTTCAAACATTCTCAGCATCTTGTAGTCTTTGCCGATGATGTTTGACAGACCGTGGCGTTCAGACAACGCGGCCTTGAGATTTTGGTTTTCTTCCAGCAGACGTCTTTGGCTGATGGCTCGTTCAATCGATAGGTTCAGTTCTTCGTCGATGACTGGCTTCGTCAGATAATCGAATGCTCCCATGCGAATCGCTTCGACCGCACTTTCAATTGTTCCAAAACCTGTCAGAAGAATGACAGAAGTTGCGGGACAATTTTCTTGAGACCACTGCAGTAGGCTGAAACCATCTTGATCTGGAAGATTCACATCGCACACGACGACTTCGAACGGGAATTCACTCATCCGTTCAATGGCTTCGGTGCAATCAGAAGCCGTTTCGGTACGGTAGCCCAATGTTCGCAGATAATCGGCCATCGCGTTCTGAATATGCCGATCGTCATCAACGACAAGTAAAGAACCGGTTGTGGCTTTGACCATGGTGATGCCCTCGCAAATGTTGTCAGATCATCAGCGCCATTGGCGCACATGTGTGATCTGGGAATTCTGATTGTGGTGAGTTCGCGGGGAGCGAGTCGTAAGCAAACAGAAGAATCATCTGACAACCGAGTTTGTCCGAACACCGTTGCAAGAAAACCACTTCTGTGTTGTTTGTCATGTTGACTGAGAGGAGTTGCTGAAACGTAGGTTGCGTTAAGACACCATGACGAAGCGGAAGGAAACATTTGAGTCCGGAACGACAGAATTCGAACTCCAAATTACGTAACCCAAATAACCGGTCGAATCATCACAATCATGGAAACCATGCGTTCCGAGGAGTTCCCGCAGCGGTGTGTTCCATCCCAAAGGTTCCAGCGATTATTGAACGCAACACGCTGAA
>CAYTUE010000009.1:44056-53898 GCA_964441085.1 uncultured Planctomycetaceae bacterium | reverse complement strand
CTGGATCTGACTGTGGGGAAGCCCCCGTTGCCATGCGGCGATTGCTTTGCAAAAACAACAACGTGCCGACGTTCGCTCGCAACATCGGGTTAGACAGGCTAAGCAATCCGTGGCAGGCGACCATCGTCGTGATCCAAAATCCCAACTGCAAAGCGATTGAAGCCGTTAGACGAAGGCCGCTTTATTCTGTAACCTAGGAATCGTAGGGAAGTAAGACAACACCATTAACAGTGCTGAGCAAATCCACCGAGCAATGGGTTTTCAACCCTGCTGGCAGATTTCAAGCCAGAAAGAACAACACAATGGACGACACAATTAGTCTGATTCTTGGTGGTGGTAAAGGGACTCGTCTTCTGCCATTAACAGAGCAGCGTTCCAAGCCAGCCGTACCGATTGGTGGGAAGTACAGACTGATTGATGTTCCGATTTCTAACTGTATTCACAGTGGCTTAAGTCGAATCTATGTGTTGACTCAATTCAATTCACTGAGCCTGCATCGACATATTCGACAGACCTACAATTTCGATTTATTTTCATCTGGCTTTGTCGAAATTCTGGCCGCTCAACAAACTCCCGGAGCGGGAACAGACTGGTACCAAGGCACCGCCGATGCCGTTCGCAAGCAAATGCGATTTTTAAAACAGCATGGCTTAAAATACGTTCTGATTCTTTCGGGCGACCAGTTGTATCGCATGAACTACAAGGACATGCTGAATACTCATAAAAGAACCAACGCCGATGTCACCATCGCCACATTGCCCGTGGACGAAGCAGAAGCGCGAGGCTTTGGAATTATGCAACTGGATGGTGATGGCAAGGTCACCGATTTTGTCGAAAAGCCCGACACGGCAGAAGCTTTGCAAAAAGCAAAGACACCTGCTTCATGGATTGATTCGATGAATATCGAATCGAAAGGGCGAGAATACTTAGCCAGCATGGGCATCTATCTATTCAATCGAGACCTGCTGGTTGATCTTCTCGAATCGTCAGACCACGATGACTTTGGCAAACACATCTTCCCGATGGCGATCAAACAACATCACGTTCAGACTCATTTGTTCGACGGGTACTGGGAAGACATCGGCACCATTAAAGCGTTCTTTGACGCAAACTTGGCCTTGGCAGACACCTCGCCTGAATTCACTTTTGGTCACGCAACCAACCCCATTTTTACGCGCCCAAGATTTCTGCCGTCAACCAGAATCGAAGACTGTGAAACTCAACGGTGCCTTGTGGCAGATGGTTGTATCGTGGGAGCAGGCACAAAAATCACCAACAGTGTCATCGGTGTGAGGACTCAGATTGGTCACAATGTAACCATCAAGGACTGCGTTTTAATGGGAGCCGACTTCTATCCCAATCGAGCATCTGAAGAACCTCAAGCACCGTTTGGGATCGAAGACAATGTGATTCTTGATTCAGTCCTTGTGGATAAAAATGTGTTGATCGGTAAAGGAGCTCGCATTATTGCTAGCGAAGCTCCCAGTGGATTGGCAGATGCTGATTACGAGCATGTTTCAATGCGAGACGGCATTGCCGTGATTCCTAAGCAAGCAAAGATTCCAGAAGGTTGGTCGCTCAAAGACCAGAAAGCACCTTAAACCGCAGCAATCAACACGCTCCCACTTTTTGCCGAAGCTGTTTCCTTTTGCTGCTGGCTCTTTCCCCGTCAGCACAGCATGACAAACAGTCATTTCGCGTGCTCTCAAATATTACGTGAACGACTCCTCCGAGTGGCTCAAACAATGACCTCTTTTGAAGGCATAGATTCCATGCGATCGTTTTCCAAAACGTCTTTGTACGCCACGCTTACGATGCTACTTGTGACCATTGCTGCAGATTCGGTCTTGGCACAAACTGATCGACGACGGCGAGATGACGCGACCACGACAAAGTCTCTTGAATCGCGGGTGGAAAAAGCCGAAGAATCTTTGGTTGAAGAATATAAAGAAGTGGCCAGTGAATTCTACAAGCAAGGAGATCGAGAAAAAGCAGTCGCCCTGTTGCGACGCTTAAGTTCACTGAACCCCACGATGCCAGGTCTGAAGGATCAAATTAAAACCATCCAACAGGAATTGTTAGAAGACAATTTGGGTGACATTGCATTTGATACTCGAAAGCAAGTGTGGCTGCCTGTTGGGCGAGTGCAAAGAGGAAAAGCTGTACGCCTGCAGTGTACGGGTGAGTACAAGATGACTCTTTCGACAACTCTTTCGTCGAATGGAATGCAAAAGATGGTGACTCCAACACCAGAAGCTCCACCAAGACGGCGAGGCAATCGAGGGAACAATGGAGCGAATGGAAATTCCAAAACACAAAAGCCAAAACGAACCGAAGAAGACATCAGCTTTGTCGAAAACCTGCCGCTGGGATGCTTGGCAGGAGTCATTGTGAACGGAACAGAACTGGGAGACCCGTTTCAGATTAGTGGAGCAACCACGCTGACTCCGGCTACCGATGGCATTTTGATCATCAAAACCAATCTCCCACCGGGGTGCCGATGCACGGGAAAGCTCAAGCTTGTCTTTAGTGGCCACATTGATACTGATGCTAAAAAATGAGCCCCAAGAAATGACCACGACGTCAAAATCGCCGTAGTCATTGGGCATCCCATTCACAGTGTTGTGACCAGTTGATGTCAGCCGTACGACCGCTTGAATCCACTGATTACAAAACTGCTTTTCCAGCCACGCTGTCATCACCTTTTCACGTGGCTGGTCGCCAGTCTGTCATTCTGCATACGACGCCGACAACTTCTTTTCACTGAATGTGAAGCCCGCCGCCATGATTGTTAACAACAACAGCACGGCTGCAATTTGCCAGAATGGAAGTTTCAACTTCGAATCAAAGTCAAGATCTAGCTCCAGAGGCGCGTTTTCCGCCACTTGCACACTTCGCTCAAAGGTGTAGATGTCACCTTCTTCTGGCAAACTGATGATGATGGCTTGAGGTGCCGGTTCGGTCGCATGTTGATGTCTTACCAGCCGAGCGGCAATCTGCATCAAGATGGCATTGTCTGCCGTAGAATTTCCTTTCAGTAGCTGGCTTAACTGCCCTGGTCGAAAGTTCAAACGGTCTTGCTGCAAAATGGGGTTGGCAACAGCCGCCTGCCGCAGTTCTTCGTTTTGAATCATGTCCGCATCGTTGTTACCGTTATCAAGGTACAATCTTTGCCGACGAGAATTCAGACCGACGATGGCTTGCTGAGTCTCCAAGTTTTCCAGCTGGATTCGGGCATCTTCATTAGAAGCCGCATCCAACGCATACTGATTGGCCACACTTTTCAAAGCCCAGTGTGCCTTCGACTGTTCTCCAGCCTGTAACAGCTGATTTGCTTGTTCCAGCAGTTCGGCTGCCTGTGCTGCCTGAACTCGTCGAGTTCCACTTGCTTTGGAAAGGTAGGAATCTCGGTCGTAGTTCTTCTGATTGGTTTGGCCAATCAGTTCCAAATTCCCATCGCTATCGTTCAACTGAAAGCCCTTGGGAGCAATCACATTCCATTGAATATTTTCCAACGGAACATTCAGTTCAGGGCTACTCAGATTTAAGTTGGCTAAACGATTTGCTGGCACGGTATAAATGAATTGCACTGAAGCTGTACGGTCGTTCATTCCCGGTAAGATGTAAAACTGCCAAGTGTGAGTGCTGTCACTATTGCGAATCGAATTCACGCTTTCGCCGTTGACAAAAATACTGAGCAGTTCGCTGCCCTTGGGTAAGCCCACGCTTAAACTGCTTCGTTGAATGACATCCATCACAACATCAACAGACGTGATTTGATCACCAGATGCCGACAACACGGTTGTTAAATTCGCTTTGGCGACTCGAAGCTTCAACGAATCCGCTAAAGAATGACGATGACTGTTGATCGTGAGTCTTTTTTCGGGAGCGAGAGCTCGAAATGCCAGAGCTGGCACACTGCGGTTTTCGGCTTCTCGCAATGGTTGTGGAACCGAATTCCAGTCGATTCTGTGCCATCCTTGAGTCAGTTCGGTGTGTTCGAGTTCCAACCTTCCTCCGGCTCTCACGGCGAAGTAGTAAGACAGTTGACGAGCCTGAGGAAATTCAGCGGGCACGAGAATTTCTTCTCCTTTGACTCCATCTCCTCGACGTTCGTACTCGATACGGAACTGAACTTTTCCGACAACTCGCCGCTTAAACTGAACCTCCCAAACATTCGAATCGGGGGATGTGCGAATTAAGTCACTGACTGTGTGCCCTGTGGCTCGCAAAGTCTTGACTTCATCTTCGGTAATCATCGGTAGTTCAATTCGCAATGAATTGACCGATGCATTTTGAACGACGAAGTTGGCCATCAATGCGGCTCGCGTTTGCCCTTCTCGCAAAGTGATTTCGTGAAGCACTTGGCCTGTGACCCAAGGATCTAATTTTTCAATGCCGACCGTTAAATCCCAGTCGCGTTGCAACAGTCGAAACGCAAGAGCCCCCTGAGCCTTACCGCCCATTGTGCGAGGATCGATTTCCGACACGTTTTGGCGAGCAATCGTTCTTAATCGAATGCCCGTGGTCGGACGAACGACAAGTTCGCCGCTTTGACGAGCTGATTCATTTAAGATAAAGCGAGGAATTTTCCATTCGGCCACATTGGTCGGAGTCCGACCAGACAACGTCAGCGAAAATTTCTGGGGACCAAGCGTTTTGCCATTCAGGTGCAGAATAATCTGACGCTGGCCTTCTTCGCTAAGTTCTGCCCAATGATGAAGTGATGATCCTGTGAGCGATTCAATTTCCAGCCCATCAGGCAACGGAAAGCTAAGTTGAAATCGTCCGGCTCGTGAAATTTCGGCAGCGAAGTTCACGGCCAGAATCACTCGTTCGTCACCCAAAGACAGCACCTGTCGACTGATCACTCGCACTTCAGACTCGACAGCAGCCACGCGCATCGCAAGCTGCCCGCCTTCCGCACCGTATCGATACACTCGATGCAAAACGGCGTTCTGCTTGGGCATCAAGCTGGTATCGAAGTCGCCCAGATGAACGGCCGACATGCCTTCAGCTTCTAGGGTGTCGGGTTGAGCTTCAGAACCAAACGCGATGGCCACAAGCCCCACTTGTCCGTTGGCACCAACCACTTTTAAAGGGGCCAAGGTGACATCCGCAGGTAATGGGTCAAGGCCGCGTTGAGTTTCAATCATGATGGAAAATGCTTGAGACGAAACAGAGTCCACTTGCAACTTCAGGTTGCCTGTGTCGGCGTCGAATTGCCATGCCCCCACTGGACCGTTCACAGCACTCACAGTCAGTCCTTTCGGGACAAGGACATTCAAGGCATTCACTTGGCCTTGAGACGTTCGAATATCCAAGCGATGCCTCCCATCGACGACTCCGGGACCAGGCAGGAATAAGTTGGATGCTTCAACAAAGAATTGAGTTTCTTCTGATGCGATGTCTCGCGCTCTTGGCTTCAAGACGATGCTAGCCGAACCGGGACCAAGCAAGAGTTTTGCTTGAGTCGCATTGGAATCATTGGGAACTTGTTCAACTCGCATCGCAGACGAACCAACCACATCCCAACCGGCTTCGTCGTAGGAAAAATCGATTTCTTGAACGGCCGCCATTCCCGTATAAACGGGCAAGTTTGATAGCTTGACTGCGTCCAACTGAAATTCGAAATCTGCTGTCCATGTCTTGGTTGTTGAGCTGGATTCTTCTTCCGCTAAAGGAATGGTAATCGTGTAGACCAAACCCACTGATTTCAGATTCTGTTTCGAAAGGCGAAGCCCTTCGCCTTCAAAGTTCGTCAGGACAGCAGGAGAACGCAGCAAAACAAACTGGTCTCCCGGACGCCCTGTTAACGTGACTTTTCCGCTCGCCTTTAATCGTGAGTCAGTATGACCGACCTGCCACTGTTGGACGATCGAATCAGCGGCTTCAAAGCCACTTGGCAGCGCTGCAGTCGTGCTGTCTGCTGCTTGGCCAACCGTGCTGGAAAATGCAATGGCTAGAAACAGCAGGCTCGCTGTGACCGAACCTGCCCCAGAACTTGGTTCAGCAGACGCTGCATCACGCTTGGCCTGTCGATTTTTTCGGCGTTCAGCAATCCACGTAGCCGTGCAATTCCAAGTCTCACGAATTCCATCGATCGCAGGGCGAATAAACAACAGCAGAAAAATTGCAATTGCCAACAGGCCGAAGAACCACGGCGCTGCTGCACCTTGAAGAAGAATGCCAAGGCTGATCAACAACACGCCTGCACCACGACTTAGCAACTGACGCCACTGATCTTGTTTTGTCATCGACCAGCCAATCGCAGCAATGCCACCAATCACTGCAGCCAGTCCCAGCCAAGACAAGTCGATTCGCCAAACTGGAATGTTGCTTACTTGGATCTGTACGGTTTCGCCAGCGGCTAAAATCGGCAGGCTTAATTGCAACGGCGATGACGATCCTTGTTGGCCATAAGCTGTATTCGCCGTTTGCACGGCCACAACCATCGCCACTGTGAAACTGGCAAGACCGACGAATTTTAAGTAGCCCGGTTTGTGACGAGTCCAAATGCCCAGACAGGTCAACAGTCCGATGATTAACAGTGGCACAATGCCATTTCTGACAGTCCATTCAAAACCTGTGGGTCGTAAAACGGGGACCGGTGGAGTGACTGTTCCGCCCGTGGGAACCAGCACATGGTGTTCATCGGCTGAGATATTCCATTCGGTTTTCAACACAGGAGCAGCCACCACGGGCAATGTCATTTTCGGGCTTGATTCGCTCACAGTGGGTTTACCTAATCGCAAACGAATTTCGATCGGTACGTTGGTGTCTGTGCCGCCTGGTAAAGGAATCAACATGCCATCTTCTGCTTGACGTGCTGTGACAGGCTGGTTGTTTACAGTGACCGCCCAAAGCCGAACTGGTTCTGGCGGAATTTGAAGCTTGAACGTACGTCGACCTCGTGATTTCACATAGTACAGAATGTCGGTGACCAGTTGGCCATCTTGAGACACTCGAGTATTCGCTTCGGAATATTCAACAACCTGAGTCGCCATGGTGCCCGCTTCAAACCACTTGGCTTTCAAAGAAAGATCAATCGGGCGACTGGTGTATTGCCACGTTCCTAACGCAGGAGCCGAACTGAGTAACCGAAATTCTGCGGGCAGTTCCAAGGGATCAAGTTTCAAGATGTCGTCCGAAATTGACACGGATTCCAAATCCACCTGCATGGGACTGACCACTTGGATATATCCTCGCTCGCCCTGCACGCCGACAGGAGCAATCTGGCCTGGCTGAAAGGTAGAATTGGCCTGATCGGGCTTTTCTTCAAACGTTACCAGCAAGGTGTACGCGCCCATCACAGGTTGATGCAATGACACGATCAGTAAGTCGCCTTCTCGTCGCCAAGTGCGAACATCTTGGCCGTCTACGATGACGTTCCCCATGGATTCGGGAACTGTGATTGCCCATTCGGAAACAGGAGACCCAGTCACAAAGTAGTTTAACAAAGCACTGCCATACACTGTTTCTTCGCTTAACGAATACAGATGAAAGACGTCTGCCTGAACGCTGCGGTCCAGCACTTCAATCTTCATTGTGGCAGACCAGTCTGGTTCGCGAATACGAAACGCCTGCTGCAGCCCCACCGCTGATTTGGGAAAGTAGGACAACGGCTTTTCGACCAGCAGATTGGTTTCTGAAATTGCGATTCGATAACCAGCCGCTCCAATCACACCAATGGTTCCTCGAACCGTCTTGGCTTCTGGGTACTGAATGGGAGGCAGAACCCAATTTCCGGGTGCTGCTGCTTGGCTTTTTTCCAATGTGAATGTCACCAATTGCCGGCCAATCACATCTTTGGCAAACACAACTTTCAGATTGCGACGTTCGTCCGTCACTGTGGATGCGGGAATGTAATCCGCGACTGCATTTCCTGTGACAGAAACAACCGAATAGTCTGCTGGAATATCAAAGTTCCAATCTCGAATCCCAGCGTCTCGAATATCAAGTTCAACATCTGCTTTGATAATGCGATCTGTTTCCGCCAGTTGATAAACAACGAGTTCCGAAACATTGACTTCTGGTTCAATGCGATCGGCAGCCACTGTGAAAGCATGATCCGCCGCTGGAAAACGATAGACAAAGGTCTGGCGAGCCTTCACGGCTGCTGCAGGAAATTGTTCTGGGGCCAGTTGAGTTAAACCTTTAAGGTCAGTCGGTTCTAAACGAACGGCTCCTGTATTTGTGAGTCGTAAGAATCCAGAATGGCGAATGGTACCTACGGGAGCCAACCGCAACCCTTCGACTCGAACAGGAAACGCATTCAAAGGTGTTTGAGTCCGCACAATCACTTGGCTGGTGCCTGTGACAGGTTGGCTGAGCGTGGCTTCCAGCAGACGATCTTGGCCTTGGTCCGACACTTTCCAGCCAATGATATTGGTCCCCTGAACATCCAAGATTTCTCCCGGCCCCTGCAACACGATGCCAATGGATTTCAGTTCACCTTGAAGAACCTGATAGTTCACTTGATGCTGCTGCCGAAGTAAGCCTGCTCCTACCGTGGCATCGATTTGAGCCGTCGTGGAAAAGAACAACTTTCCGTCGCCCGTAGTTCGAGCTGTCTTCCAGCTCAGTTTGGCGCGACCAGTCGCTGGCAGAAATCCCAGCCAGTGATCGTCTTCTTGAATGGGCATCACAGATTCGTTACCGCGATGGAATTCTAAGTCTGGTTTTAGCCCATCAAGTTTTAACGGCACCACGGCACTGGCGGCGACGGTGAAGTCTAGGCTGCGAACGTTGTTTGATGTTGTGCGGATGGCGGCAACAAAATCCAGAGCCACGGGAAACGTGCCTGCCTTCAAAAATTTCAATTTGTAAACAGCTCGATTGCCTCCTGTTGCCAATTTCAATCGGTAGTTGGCATTTGTTGGCACTTCAGTCACCGCAGCATGGCCCGATAGAATCGTGATTTCTGCATTTGGTTTCGTCACCTGAACGGTCGCGCCGAAATGAAACAGAACAGAATCTCCATTGGGGTGTACTGTGCCATTCAATGTGGTTTGCGAAAGAGCAATGGGTTCGGCTGTCCCACCAGCTTGGGTTAGCTTTAACTTGATGTGTCCCCCGGTCGCGGATTGAAAAGAGGGTCTTTTTGTCGCCGATTTCAATGGAACAAAACCACTGACATCTGTGACGGTGCCGTTTAACCCAGACGCATAGCGGATGGACACAACAGAATCAAAACCAATGCTTTTGGCAGGAGCAAAATGGCTTAATTGCAGGGCGACAGGTTTGTCAAGATTGTATTCCTGAGAACGCAGAATGACTTTCACTTTGACTTCTTTGATGTCGTCAACAATGGTCAGATCAAGAAACCTTTTGGTGTCTTCTTGGCGAACTCCCCAAGCCTTTAAATTGGGGCCGGTGACGCTGGTCACATGGGCATCTCCCTTGAGTTCAAGACTCAAGAATTTTGCTTTCCCTTGAATCATCTTGATTGTGACATTCGCCGACTGCTGAATGGATTCCAATCCCACCGTCGCAGTGGATCTGACCAAGGCAGAATAATACAGTTCGGGCTCCGGAATCACGGGAGGGCTTTTAATGATAATCGTGCGTGAACCATCGTCTTCCGTGTGACTGTTGATCGTGGCTCCTGATGGCTGAGAAGCCGTGTTCGGCGGAGTTTCTGGTGCGGAGTTGCCGGGCGGATCAGCTGGATCTGTTTCCTGAGGAACCGTTTGGCGATCCTGAGTTTTATCTTGCGCTGATTTGCCAGACGCATTGGCGTCTGGCTGCGAATCAGGATCGGTCGGTTTCTCTGTCACCGGTTTGTCGGTTTGCTTGGAATTGTCTTCCGCCGTCTGACTGCTTTTGTCTTGGGGCGACTT
>CAYTUE010000009.1:40885-43956 GCA_964441085.1 uncultured Planctomycetaceae bacterium | reverse complement strand
CGGATTCGAATGCTGGATTGATTGGCAATTCAGAGAGAGCATTTTCAGCCAACCCAGATTGCACAACAGCAAAAAAAAGTACCAACACGGTGAAAATTTTATGGAGTGATAACATGGAATTCCCCATTCGATGGATCGAACGATTCATAACTTATGCTTACTGATCTGTGATCATGTGACTGGACCGACAGGCCCAACTTTTGTCGAAATTTTTGGTGACGTACGGTCAGCCATTCGCATTAAAAAGTGCATCCTGCCCTCGCTGCAGATTGCAACGGTTCAAGCAAACAGCACGAAGTCGTGTTCTGGATTGAACCAGTCCACAAACCACTGTGCTTGCGCGCTTGTTTTCTTCAAAATTCTGTCTGCTCAGGTCGCCTTTTTCACAATGTGTTGTGATCAGGCCAACCGCTGTGGTATTCACAGTTCGCTGAATTTTTCAAACCACGTTGATTCGGGTTTTTATTGTGTATTGCTTGTCCGAACAGCCGTTCTTTTGCAGGCCGTTGATTGTTTATTGCCCGTTCAGTTGTCTGGCCTGTTCGATCATCAGGCGAAGCTGTTGAACTTGCTTCACTTGATTGTTTTCTTCTGGCAAGCTGGACATGATTTGAGACAACGTTTTTAGGTCGACAGATTGCCCAAGGACTTCGCTTCGAAGCTTGGCGGCCAGCATCGCTGCCGATGTGGCAATTCGCAGTGAAGGAGTTGCTTGATCGATGCGTGCGGCGTTGGCTTGGTAAGGAATCGGCCATCGGCTTTCCACCATCTGACCAGTTGCCATGTCTTGAAACCGAACGGAGACAGAACCCACGTCACCTTCACCATCAGGCAAAGCTTCAAACTGATACATGGCGATTCCCGCTTCTGCTGCCGCCATTTCTGCAGCATCAACTTTGTCGTTGCGGAAGTCTTCCTTTTTCAGAATGTGTTTTTCGTAACCGAGCAGCTTGTACCGACCAACTCGTTGGGGATTAAATTCAATTTGCACTTTGACATTCTTAGCGGAAGGCCGCAAAGCTCCGGCAATCTGTTTGGCAAAGTCGTCGTCTGCAGATTCCACAGAATCTAACAGGTAGTACCGACCATCGCCTTTGCGAGTCAAAGCTTCTAGAACTTCGTCGTTCAAGCCGTCTGCGCTAATTCCGGCCGCATCAAATGCGATCCCCGAACTTCTCATGCTTGACACCATTCGAGACAAGCTTTCAGGATCCGCATTGCCTAAATTGACTGCTCCATCGGTCAACAGAATGATTCGATTTTGAGCATTCGCTGCGTGATGTTCTTTTGCCTTTTCGAAAGCCAGTTGCAAAGCTGCTTCGATATTGGTGCCACCTTCGCTGGGCAAGGTGCTCACCGCTTGAACTAGTTTGTTTGCGTTGGCTCCACTGATACTGTCGGCCAGTAGTCGAGGTTGTCGAGCAAAACTAATCAGAGTGACTTGGTCTTTTGCATTCAACTGCTTGGCAAGTAATTGAAACGCCTGACGAACCATTTGCTGTCGATCAGCACGTTCCATTGACCCCGAATTGTCGATTAAAAACGTGAGTCGAAGTGGAGTTGCACTGGTTCGCCCAGCAGCTGCGGTTTTCATGGAAACTCGCAGTAGATTTCTTTGCTGCAGAAACGGGTGAACCGACTGTTCAATTTGGCAGGCCACTTTTTCGCCCTGTCGAGGCGTTGGGTCGCCATAGTCGAAGGCATTGACGAATTCTTCAATCCGAATCTTGGCTGCTTTTGGCCATTCGCCTTTAGCAAGAGCAGCAAAAGCCAATTTGAACGACACATCACTGACGTGCAATGAAAACGTTGAAAAGGCATTTTCACTGGCAGAGACTTCGTTCAGCCCCGCAGACGCTGCGATGGGTTTTGCAGGGATACGTAATTCCGACCGCAAGTCGGATATTTCTGCAATCTGTTGCTGCAGCATCTCTCGTTCAGTCATCGGAATGACTTCATCCCCATCACGATCTCGCTTGCCATCCAGCTCTTTTGCTTTGGCGGCGCTGTTTGGCGGTGCGAAGGGCGCGAATTCGAACCCGCGATCATCAGATGGTTTGCCCATCTTGTTCGCCCCTAAACTTCTTGACCGTACGCTCGGCTTTTCACTGAAACGCGGTGCAAGCCCAGCATCTTTGTCTGTGCCAGTGAGTTTCTCCCCCCCTAGCCCACTCTCTTGCCCACCTGTTTGCTTGCCCTCCTTGCTCTTCTCACCTGCGCCTTGACGATCTTCTGGAGTGAGAGCATCGCGAGTTGTTCTGCCCCTCCGAGCATCCAGAGAAAAGATCCCCAGAGAAGATGGCTCGAGGGGCAGCAGACTTTCCTGTGCCTGCGCTTCACTTTTTTCCTGCCGACCTTCTGTGTTTAAGCCGAAACGACCATCGGTTGAAACCGGACCAGCGGTAGGTGAATCACCACCTAGAAAGGATCTGCCTATGTCACCGCGTCCACCTCCGCCTCCGCCTAAACCACTAAAGGCACCTCCGCCAAAGCCACCTCCACCAGGACCAGTTTGTTCACGAAAAAGGGATTTTTCTTTGTCTCTTGATTGGAAACGTTGACCATCGTGGAACTTGTCTGAGTTGCCACGCAGACGTTCGTTACGATCTTTTTCTTCAACCGGTTGGGCGGACAAAGGAATGGCTTGATTCTCTTTCAAAGGCTCAACATCAGCTCTAGGAAGTTTGAATTCCTCCGTAAGCTTTTCCGGTTTATGTTCGATGTGTTTTTTCAGTTGTTCGATGTGTTTTTTTTCGATTGATCCTAGATCCGAGCGGCTCTTGTCGAAGAATTGGCCCGATTGGCCGTTGCCTTGACTGTTGTCTCTTTGGCCTGACTCAGCTTGGTCTTCGCCTTCTTGGCCTTGCCTTGAACCGTTGCCGTCTCGATTACCAAAACGCGAAGGTGTTGTTCCTAACCCCCAACGACCATTAACGTCATCGTCATAGTTATCGTTATCGTCGAGACCGATTCCGCGGAGTTCACCATCTCCAAATCCGCGTGAAATGGTCGCTTCACCTGAAATTCCAGCACCTTGTTCAGATGAGTGACTTCGTTGTGAACCAGGCTGT
>CAYTUE010000009.1:38651-40785 GCA_964441085.1 uncultured Planctomycetaceae bacterium | reverse complement strand
AATGAGATCCTTGCCCGAATTCGGCCCCAAAGAGGCACCCGGTTCAGACTCCTCATTTCGAAACAGGCGAGGCGCCAAAGGCACGTCTAACGCCAGCTGCCCATTGCTTATTCCGTCTAGTTCTTCAAGGTCATTCATCATCGATTCTGCGGGAAGTTCTTGGATTCTATCGCCAAACAGCAAGCCTTGTTGGCCTGGTTGCTCAATCCAGTCAAAATGGGATCTCGATTGCTTGAGTCTACCGAAGTCTTCGTCGTCAGATTTCGCTTTTTCTAGCTCATTCCGGTCACGAACCTCACCAAGGGCCTCCGATTCACGGAATAATTCCCAATAGCTTTCCCTGCTGGCTTGTGCGCCTCCTTGTTGATTGAATCCCCGAGGCCAATCATTTTGAGCGATCAGGAGAGGCAGGTCATGAACCTTTTTACGGTCTGCAAAACTGGGTTCTTCTAACTCCTTCCAGCTGTTCTCGTTGGCGGCTGAACGCCCGAAACTAAGATCGCCACCGAAGTCGCCACCCGCCTGATTGGCAATGCTCAGTTCATCTTCCTTCGGCCCGCTTTTCGACAAAAATTTCTCATCAAAATTGAAGAGATCACGTCCTTGCTCTGCGCTGGGACGAATCACCATGCCCGCAATGGCGGCACCTGCGATCGGCTCACCGGTCGCCCGTCTCGACTCCTCCAGCTCGTTGCTCACTTCATCAACAATTCCATTACCACTCGTATCCACAGGGATGTTGAATTTTCCACTCAGAGTTTTCTGGATTTCTGAAAGACCTTCGGCAGGGCTGCGACTCTCGAAGAGAGAAAGAGCGTCCTGCGAAATCGGCACTGTGATGCGATCGGCAGAATACAGATTCACGCCCATGCTGCTGGTACGATCATTTCGTAACACGATCGCATGAGGCTCTTGATCTTTCGCTTTTTCAGAGAAATATTCCGAGGCGCTGTCCTCACCCATAAAGGATGGCAAAGCAAGAATCCCCATAAAGCCGAGAACGCAAGCAGCAACAGCGACGTGCCCCAAGTTCCATTTCCAATTTCGTTGAGTCGCTGCTTTTTGATTTTCCACGGAAGAAGAATGCTCCGCAGTCGCTGGTCGACTCACCGCTTCACCTCGAATCACAGCCAGCACAGCGTTGCGTTTTTCTGGCGGCAGTTTCCAATCATCAGAAGGTGAGTCAAATTCGCTTTGGCCCACTTCGGCCAGTAGCCCATGCACGTGCTGCATCTGTCGTTTGAATTCTGCCAATTCAGGCTTTTCAGCGATCAGACGGTTCAGTTCTTCGCATTCAAAATCAGATGCTTCGCCCAACACAAGTGCGATGATACGAGCTTCCAATTGCGGATCGATAATCGATGGTTTTGATTCTTCGTTCATGAGTTTTCGTCGAATCCAAGCTTCTGCAGTCTGGCTGCCAGCTCTTTTAAAATATGGTGCAGTCGGTAACCGACGTTCCCGATTTTTAGTCCCGATTGTTCGCTAATTTCGCGATACTTCAGATCGTCAAAATACTTCAACTTGATAAGCTGTCGATCTGATTCGTTGAGCTCATCAAGACTGTGCCGCACAGCAGCTAACGCTTCCAAATGTTGCCTTGTTTCGTCTGGCGAAACTTCAGATCCACTTGTGGAATCCAAGCCACTGTCATCTTCATTTAAGATTTCGCGTTTGGAATCACGCACGCTGTTGTAACACCGATTGCGAACGCTGCGGTACAACCACGCTTTGGGAGATTCGATTTCGTCCCATCGAGTGTGAAGTTGTAAAAACACGTCCTGGACAATTTCTTCTGCAACGGCTCGTCGACCCACCAACGAAAACGCGTATTTCAACAGGCCGCTTTCTTCGGAATCGAACACAGACTGAAGCGTGAGCTTATTCACGCTCGTTGCCCCAGACTCGTTCGCAATAGGAGTCGGTTTCAACATAGGGTTCGATGGCGGTTTCTGGCAGGTTTGAATCACGACCGTTTATCCTCTCAGGAAGTAAGACCCTGTGAGGCGAAGTTTCTTAGACATTTTGAGCATTTTTTTTGAATGAGCCGAGTTTTACTGATCAGCCATCACTTTCAATGCGGCATGGCAACGCGAAACTGAGCGTCCCTGCAGCCTACTTGGTGGCAAAAAAA
>CAYTUE010000009.1:19845-38551 GCA_964441085.1 uncultured Planctomycetaceae bacterium | reverse complement strand
GCCAGGTGTGAAATCCGGCCAGGTGTGAAATCGAATTCCGGTGAATCTTATTCAGAGCATAAGACAGGTTCAGCCTTCCCGCCTTCCCCCATGCAATCGGCCTTCATTGCACAGGCCGACGTTGTGTATTGGCACCACGATGACTGGTCACTGTGAAGATAGTCACTGTGAAATGATCACAGTGAAATGATCACAGTGAAATGATCACAGTGAAATGGTTTTGTTTCATGAACCATACAACCTGTTCATTAGGAGCTTGATGACCTCGGAATTCGCTTGGTCTTTGAAGAAACCATGGACAAATGGCCAAGGTATTGCTGATATCACAGAAAGCGCTTTGAGTCTTATCATCCACCAAAACGCCTTGCACCGGCAAAGTCATTTCGCCACCAAAACGACTTCTCGTCATGGCAAAGTTCAACAAAACGAGTCACGTTTTGCACGTCTGCCCCATTTCAAACAGACTGACAATCACAACGCGCATTGAGCGATAACAAATAAGAGCAACATGATGAAGCGATTTTTCTGGCAAAGCGATCGGCTTACCCGCTCGATCATTTCATATTCAACAGGACTCTTTTTGTGCCTGCTTGCACTTCCCTGTTGGGCCCAGCATGGCTCTGCCGAATTACCGTTCGACGTCTTTAACGAAGCGATCGACAGCGGTCAGATCTACGACCATCTGGAAAAGAATGCAATTTTGCAAAAGCAGCTTCAAGCACCTGAAGCGGCAAACATTCTGTATCAACAATTACAGGATTCCAAAACTTACAGTGAAATCAGTTTCAATTCACTAGCCAGCCAACAGCTTTCAGATTCAAACGACCTGTATTCACACATGGTAAAATCCTGTTTGTATCTCGGACAGTTTTACGACTGCGGCCACTGCGACCGTTCTCATATGTCGACATCGTGCGGCGTTGTGATCGATGAAAGCGGGCTGGCGTTAACAAACCATCATGTGTTGAGCTTAAGACAACAAGGCACCACGGAAGGCTTCATGGCAATGACCTACGATGGTCAATGTTTTGAAGTGGAAGAAGTTTTGGCAGCCGACAAAGTTGCCGACATTGCTTTGGTAAAGTTGAAAGCCAAAGGCCATAAATTCCACGCAGCCCCCATTGCGAAAACTCGCCCCTTACCAACAACCGAAGTGCGCCTTGTGAGCCATCCATCGAGTGAATTTTTTGTCATGACGAAAGGCGAAGTCAGTCGTTATTCGCGTACATCTTTCGGGAAATCAAATCAGCGCACACAGCAAACATGGATGGAAATCACGGCAGCGTTTGGTGGCGGTTCAAGTGGATGCGGTGTTTTCAATTCTTCCGGTGAAGTCGTCGGAATCGCCTCTCGCATTCGCCCATTATCTCGATCAAATACAAAAACGACTTCCAATGGCAAAGTCGTGACTCTGCCCAGGTATCCTGAGATGATCCTTCGCCGTTGTGTGAACTTATCGGCAATCAAAGCCTGCTTCCAACCACACCAACGGACTCCTGCTTCCGCTGACGAATCGAGAAAGTAGGGCAGGCTCCTGCCTTACGTTGAATTCGACAATCTTGACATCGGATCGGTCAACCAGACAACTGATTTTGCCAATCCCCTCAAGACAAGTGTGGGCAAAAACTGAAGGCACAACCGACACCAACCAACACGTTTCAAACGGCTTATTTCCAGTCAGGAATGGGACGGCCAGGAGTCCAGCGAGCCCCCGCTTTTTCCAGTGCTTTGTTCAGCTTCGGAAGTTCCTTATCCACCAAAGGCTTTAGCTGACTTAATGCTTCTGTGAATTCCTCTTCTGCGATTTCGTAGCTGCGTTGATGCGATGTTGTTGGAGCCATGTCCGTACTCCAGTGTCCTTGCACAGTCGTTGAAATTCGACTCAGAATTCCGGGGTAACCGGGCTCCTGCAAACTGGGGCGAAGAGGGTCTCCTGTGAACATTTCCATGACCTGCTGCATCTGTAATTCCAATTTCCGAGCTTTCTCTCGGATGGCAGGATCAATACCGGCCGTCACTTCTGCTGCCTGTTTGATGTAAGCCAATCGTTCTTGAGCATCATTGGCAACTTGCATGGCAGCCATGATCGCATGTTGCAGCTTGGCCGTTTGTTTTTGGAACGCCAAGATTTCAGAACGATCTTGATTTTCTACTCCTTGCAAGCCAAGAGGTTCCACTTCAAATTCTGTGGCGTTTACTAAGGTCGTTTTTTTGCCAGCAATGACGTTCACTAATTCCACTGTGTACTTGCCGGGCAAAGCCATGGGGCCTTGAACAGATCTGCGGCTGGTACCAAGCGGATTCATGCCAACATATCGATAGTCCCATGTTCTGCGGTGCATTCCCTTTGATGTCGATGCTGAAATCGTGTTCACAACGTGGCCTTCGCTGTCGCGGATGACAAACTGTCGAACGGGGGCTTCTTCTGCAGCTTCTTCTTTCAAGGCATCCCAGTCGGGATATTGAACGTCACCGCCCGCCTTCTTGATTTTTGCCTCTTGGCTTTTCCGTTCTTCAGCCTTGGTCTTTAAACTATCTTTCACGTAGTAAGTAAACGTGACCCCAAAGGCGGGATTCGGAGCGATAAAGAAGCTGGCGCCTTGGAACGCTTTGCCTTTTAATGAATACGGAGCCGCCTGAACGTAGATTAGGCCCTTTTTGATCGGCAGAATTCGAGCATCTTCTTTCAGCAGGTCTTCGGTCAGATGCCGGAGCGGATCGTAGTTGTCCAAGACATACATTCCTCGCCCAAACGTCCCGACAACAAGGTCGTTTTCTTCGCGTTGAATTTCGATGTCTCGAACAGCAATCACGGGCATTCCGTGCTTCATTGCCATCCATTTTTTTCCACCGTTCAAGGTAAAGAATAGGCCGAATTCTGTTCCGCAAAACAGCAGATCTTTATTCACGTGGTCTTGAGCCAATGTGTACACAGAACCTCGTTCTGGCAATGTCTTTGCAATACTCACCCACGTTTTGCCTCGATCAGTACTCTTAACGATGTAAGGCTTAAAGTCACCTCGCTTGTGATGATTCACCACCACAAAAACGGTGTCGGCATCATGAAGGCAGGGTTCGATGTCGTGAATGTAGCCAAATTCTGGCACATCCGTGTTTTCGAACACTGGGACTTGAGTCCAGTTTTTACCAGCATCTGAACTCACCTGAAGCATGCCATCATCGGTTCCGGTATACAGCAAGTCTTTTTGGACAGACGATTCGGCGGCTGAAACAATTGTGCCGTAGAACGATGTTGACATATTTTTGGCGACAGCATCTGTTCCCCAAACTCGTCCCATCACTTTCAATTTGTTGCGATCGATTCCTCGCGACAAGTCGGGGCTGATAGTTTCCCACGTGTTGCCTCGATCAACACTGCGGTGCAAAAATTGTGAACCGTAATAAACGGTTTTGGAATGATGAGGACTGATTGTAAGAGCGGAATCCCAATTAAAACGAAGCGGTGGGCCTCCTTTTTCGGCCTGAGGTTTGATGTCGATTCGTTGCCCCGACTTTTTGTTAAAGCGAACCAAGCCACCGTACTGCCATTGAGAATAAATGGTGTCGGGATCATCGGGGTCAACGGCGGGATCAAAGCCGTCACCGAAGACAGTGGTAAACCAATCGCTGTTACGAATACCGTGCACGTTGTTTGTTTGAGACGGGCCGCCTTGAGTCGCGTTGTCCTGAGTGCCTCCGTAGACGTAGTAAAATGGCTTATCGGTACCTACTGCGATTTTGTAAAACTGGGCCAATGGCAGGTTGGTACTGAAGCGATAATTTTGGCCTCGATCCCAAGTTTCATACAAGCCGCCATCACACCCAATGATCAAATGGTTTTCGTCATCGGGATCGATGTGCATCGCATGGTTATCGACATGTTTAAAGGATTCTCCAAGGCGATCAAATGCCTTTCCTCCGTCTTCAGAAACATGCATATAGGTATCAAGTGAATAGATGCGATCAAACTTGTGAGGACACGCAATGATTTCTTGGTAATACTGCGGACTACTGGAAATATAGCTGCTTTGTTTGGACCACGATTCGCCTCGATTCACAGAACGATAGAAGCCACTGCCACCATTCGCTGCTTCGATAATCGCATAAACAACATCGGGCTTCATGGGAGAAATCGCCAGACCGATGCGTCCCAAATCGGATTTCGGCAAGCCGTTCTTGATTGGCTTCCAGTTTTCGCCCCCATCGACTGTCTTGTAGATCGCTGATTCTGGGCCACCGTCGATGAGCGTCCACACGTGCCTGCGACGTTGGTAGGCCGCGGCGTACATGATTTTGGGATCTCGAGGATCAAGTACCAAGTCGGTAACGCCCGTGTGTTCGCTGATGTTCAGAATGCTGGCCCATGTTTTTCCACCATCGGTTGTTTTATAAAGCCCTCGGTCACCACCGGCTGACCACAAAGGGCCTTGAGCGGCCACATAAACGGTGTCGGAATCTTCGGGATGGACAATGATCTTTGAAATGTGTTCGGAATGATCTAGCCCCACTTTTTGAAACGAACGTCCCGCATCGATCGACTTGTATAAACCGTCTCCGTAGCCAACAGAACGTTGACTGTTATTTTCGCCGGTGCCCAACCAAACGGTAAAACGGTTGTGAGGATCAACCGTGATGCAGCCGGTCGAATACGAACCATAGCTGTCAAAAATGGGATCCCATGTGGTACCAGAATTCGTCGTCTTCCATGCACCACCCGCTGCGGTCGCGATGTACCATGTACTATCCACTTCGGGATCAACGGCAATGTCTACGATGCGACCTGACATAAAGGCCGGACCGATGCTTCGCAACTTCAAAGCTGAAACCAAGCCACGATTGATTCCCGAAGATTCGTCTTTTGCTGAATCGCCGTCTTGCCCCATCACGACTTGAGAAGTCAGGGCGAAGCTGGAAGTCAGTAAAGTGGCAGCGGCAAAGCTGCATGCCAGAATGAAAGACTGAAAATTTTGCATCGCGTTCATTCCATCAGGAGACAGGCGGGATTTGATTTCGCCGTCGATGGTACTGAACTGCGTCTAGCAAATTGCAGCGTGTTGGATGGAAAACAAGTCGTTTTTTTGACCGCGATCGAGCTGAGTTACGGTCCCGCGGGCTGAAACGGCAAGCTACGTACTGTGAGCTTCTTTCGGGGCCGCTTTTATCCTGCTGAGTTTTCAGCTTGTGACAGCTTCGCCGGGCGGAACTTTGCCATCAGCTTTTTAATGGCAATCGGAAAGAGTCCGAGGACGACGAACGCGGCAAACAGTTGAGGCGTAAGAATGCCTTTGCCCCCTTTTTCTGCCAGTGTTTGCAGATCAGGAAACTGCGATCCTGCGTACACGTAAACTGCTGTTCCTGGCAGCATTCCTAATTGGCTGACCCACCAAAATCGGCTTGTCGTCAAAGGTGTCAGACCCATGACCACATTGATCACAAAAAACGGCACGGCAGGAATCAATCGCAAGGTGAACAAGTAAAATGCTCCCTCACGTTCCAAAGATTCGTTGAATGCCGTCAATCGATCTCCAAACCGACTTTGAATACTGTTTCGCAGCAGATAGCGGCTCAGCAAGAACGCCATGGTGGCACCGGCTGTTGACGCGAAGCTTACTAAAATCAGCCCACGCACGAATCCAAAGTACCAACCAAACACCAACGTCATCACGGCAGCACCTGGGAGCGACAAGCCTGTTACGGCCACGTAAATTAAAAAGGCAGCTCCATAAACCAAGACAGGATGATTTGCCTGATACTGTCGAATGTCAGATTCTTTTGACGCGAGGTTTTTTAGCTTCAGCGAATCACCATAGTTCCAGTACAGATAGGCAAGACCAGCTCCAATCGTCAGTAAAACGACAATCTTCACGATGAACGCAACCTTGGATTTCGGTTCAGATTCCGTACGCGTTTCAGAATCCATTTTTTCGATGTCGTTCATTGTGTTCTCTCAACTTCTATTTGGGTCAGTTCAGTTGCACAAACAACAGGAAGGCTTCAACGAGCACGCTTGCTGAACCGTGTGCCAAAGATACGTTTTATGCGTTGTGGTGGAAGTGAGGTGAGGTGAGGTGAGGTGAGGTTCTGTCATTTTCGTTTTGCACAGCGAGCGTGTTCTCGCAAACACACTCGCTACACGATATTCAACAACAAGCAAACTTAGCGAGTCCACGACAGCCATTTGTTGAACAAATTTTTCACGAACGGTGTGAGTCGAGTTCGGTTGTACAAATCACCCACCTTACGAATCGCATCGCCTTGCGTGGGATAAGGGTGAATGGTGGACGCAATTTTCTTCAGTCCCAAACCGTGAGTCATCGCCAGCGTGATTTCTGAAATCATGTCTCCTGCGTTCGTCGCCACAATGGTAGCCCCCACAATGGTGTCGGTGCCTTTCTTCACATGGACACGAACGAATCCTTCGTCCTCACCTTCTAAGATGGCTCGATCTACTTCGTTAAGTGGTTGAGTAAACGTATCGACTTCGATGCCTTCTGCTTGAGCGGCGTCTGCACTCAGCCCCACGTGAGCAAGTTCTGGCGACGTATAGGTCGCCCATGGAATCGTGAGCGCACTGGCCTTTCCTCGCCCTTTAAACAAAGTGTTTTGAATGACAATTCGGGCCATGAAGTCTGCGGAGTGAGTAAACTTGAAACGGGAACACACGTCTCCCGCAGCGTAGATATTTTTGTTCGTTGTTCTTAAATTGTCGTTGACTGTCACGCCCGCTCGATTGTCAAATTCGACTCCCACTTTTTCCAGTCCAAGACCATCGACATTGGGTGTCCGACCGATTCCAATCAGCAATTGGTCGCCAACAATTTCTCGTTCTTTGCCATCCTGTTCAACAACAACAACTTTTTCGTCGCCTCGTTGTTCAACTCGCACAGTCTTTGAATTTAGTTCAAAGTTGACACCGTCTTTTTCCATCGCCTTTTGAACAATCAAGGCGCCGTCTTTGTCTTCGCGAGCCAAGATGTTTGACATCATTTCGATTTGCGTAACTTGCGATCCAAACCGGGCGAAGCTTTGAGCCATTTCTGAACCAATGGGACCACCACCAATCACGATGAATCGCTTGGGTAATTCTGTCAGCGAAAACAAAGTTTCGTTCGTCAGGTAGTCTACCGAATCCAGTCCGGGGATCGGCAATTCGGCTGCTCGACCCCCCGTGCAAATCACGGCTCGCTTGTACTTGAGTTTCTTGCCCGCGACTTCCACGCAGCCATCAGAATCGAATGTGCCTTGGCCCAAAAAGACATCAATGCCAAGTTCTTGAAAACGTGCGGCGGCATCGTGATGAGCCATGTCTGCCCGCAAGCGTCTCATCCGCTCCATCACTTTTCCAAAATCAACACTCCCCCCACTTGGAACGTCGACTCCAAATTCTGCCGCATCACGAACAGCGGCAGCAATGCGAGCTGCACTAATCACGCCTTTGGATGGCACACAGCCAACGTTCAAACAATCGCCGCCCATCAATTCGCGTTCGACGATCGCGACTTTTGCTCCCAAGCCGGCAGCACCGATTGCTGTGACAAGCCCAGCAGGTCCGCTTCCAATGACAACCAAGTTGTAGCGTCCAGATGGTTCTGGATTCACCCAATCTGGGGGATGGACGTAGGATTCAAGCTTTTGATTGTGTGAATCGTATGGCTGAAGTTGCTTCAGTGTGGTCATTGTATTCTTTCTATTTTCTATATGGGAAGGTCGCCCGCGGCACTGCTTTCCTTACACCAACGGGAATGTTTCTCTACAAACTTCTGGGGAAGTGATCGGTGACAAGAGAGGTTGGAATTTCAGTACGATCGCGGTGATTCAACCGATGCTTTCCGCTCCAATCAGGATCAATTTTGGCAAGGTGATCTCAGCCACCATCTGCGTACTCAAGGCTTTTCACGACGCATAAGTCGCTGCTTCTTGAACATTTGTGGCTGATTCGCAGTAAAAACTTGAGTCTTCGTGCAATCAAAGGCATCGTATTGTGTTGTGGCATGCGGCATACAAAGCGCTTTCAGGTGTAATTTTGCTGGCGTGAGTCCCTCAAAAAATTCGATCTTGTTAGTAACAAAGCGTGTTTGGAAGTCTGAAGCCTGCAAACACAATATCAGGCAAACGCGTCGCAATATGTTACGGATTGGTCGCACCCCATTTTTTCGACATCAAGGTGTTCACCAGTCCCTGACGCTCCGACCAAGTCCATTGTTTTGCAGTGTGCCGTCTGAACAAACGCGAAAACCACGTTCTATCATCTTCACTCCAACTGTTGAACACTAACACAATGGATGAACATCTTCTCGAAACCCTGCGGACCAGTGAACTGGGATGTGGAATCGGAACCGAGCAGCTAAAAAGGCTGTCTGAAGCGGCGACCGAACGAAAGTTCTTAAGCGGAGAAGTTGTTTTCGAACAGGATGACCCCGGAAACAGCATGCTGATCGTCGCAGAGGGCCGAGTCAAGATTAGCGTCACTCGAGCAGTGGGCAAAGAAACGTTTGTCGATCACCTTTCTGTGGGTGAACACTTCGGAGAAATGGCCATGCTGACGGGAGGCCGTCGTGTGGTCACAATGACGGCCGTGATGGATTCGGTATTGTTGGAATTTCAACGGGACGACTTTCAACGAATGATGGATGAGATTCCGGGGCTTGCCGCAAACCTATCGCGGACTTTGGGCTTTCGTTTACGACGCGAAACAACCGGAAAAAAGCCTCGCAACCTCGATCGAGTTCTCGGCTTGGTTCAAACATCTCAACGGACGCACGAAGTTCTTCCGTTGGTTGCATCAGCGCTCACGGCGACCAATGAAACGATACGCGTTTTGGGCAACAAGACATTTGCTCCCTCACCCGAATGTCGCTTTGCTGAATCACCAACAGACCTGAGTTCTGAAGCGGAAGCAAACTGGATTCGTGAATACTTGTTTCAGCAGTCCGGACATGATGGACATACGTTACTTGGACTCAATCAATCGATGGGCTCCGAACGGCTAAACGCAATCCTGCCTCAGTGCGAACAAATTTGGTGGCTGGTTGAACCACAGGACGCTGATCATGCTCGACGACAACTTGCCGAGGTACTAAAAGCAAACTCCGCGCTGGCAGATCGCATCTACTGGGTCTGGGTGATGAATGACGATGTGAATCCCAATCAGATTCCTGCCACGCCAACAGAAGTGTCATTTCAAGACTTCAAAGCTTTGCTTAGCTCACCCAGTTCCGCTCCCGGACGGTTACAAAAGCAAAGCATTTCAAGACTGGTCCGTCATCTGCGTCGAACTCGAATTGGCTTGGCACTTGGAGGCGGAGCAGCTCGCGGGTTAGCTCATCTGGGAGTTCTGAAAACTCTCGAACAACAAGACATCTACTTCGACGTCATTGCAGGAACCAGTGCCGGCGCACTGATGGCTCTGCCATACGCATTTGGATGGGAGCCAGACCATGCAACAGAAGTCTTCACTCGAGATCTCACCCCCACTTGGCCCTTCCGTATGATTCCGCGAGGCAAGCAGTGGTTCATGTTGTACAAGTTTCGCACAAACGGCTGGACGGGCATGTTGAAGAATCACTTTGGCGATGTGAACTTAGAACAATTGCCCATTCCTCTGAGCACAGTCGCCGTGGATCTGATTACAGGAGCAGAAGTGATTCGCGACAAAGGCAACGCTGTCAATGGTGTCCTTGAAAGCATCAACCTTCCTCAAATTGCAAGGCCCATTCTTCGAGACGGCATGGCGTTAGTTGATGGGGGAATTATCAACAACGTGCCCAGTGACTTACTGCCTGAACGTGGAGCCGACATGGTTGTTGGCGTCAACATTTCAGCAAAACTGTCGCATCGATTCGGTGGGAACGTTGCAGGAATGCAAACCAGTGCCATGAAGAACGCAGGCCAATTTGAAACCATTATGAGATCAAATGAAGTTCAGGACCATTTGATTACTGACCTGCGAACATCTGAAGTTGATTTCATGGTCGATGTAAACACATCTGAATTTGAGTTCGCCGATTTTACTCGGGCCAAAGAACTTTCCGAAATTGGTGCCCAAGCTACGGAAGACATCATTCCGCAGTTAAAAGAACGCTTGGCGGAACTTGAAAAGTCGGAATCTGTGATGACGTTCGAACGCCTTGTTTGCTCTAATTCAAACGACGGCATTCGTCCGGGCACTGTGCCTCGTCCGGGTGCTGCGCCTCGTGCGAAATAGGAACTGGAGATTTTCGACTTCGACACCGAAATCAGCTCGATTGATGTCTGCAATCAGACTCTGCAATGGTTTGCCCAAACCGTTTGTCCAACTTCTGATTTCGCAAGCGCATTGCGAGGATGCAGCTTATGACAAAGGTGTCACGAACGCTGCGGCAATCGCCGCAGCGCTGTCACTTTCGTTTTGCCACTTTCGTCTTTACTACGCTTCGCTGTTGTCATTCGGACTGTCGCTGTCAGCATCAGTTTCGCCGGTTGCTTTTGGTCCATCAACCTGAGTCTCACTTTCAGCAACGGTATCGGATTCCAGCTTGCGATCTTTCGCAGCTTCCTTCGCTTTGGCCAAATCCTCTTCGGTTTCGCCCGCTCGAGGTCCAAGAATTTTGCGAACGTCTTCTTGGTCGAGGTCTTCACGATCTAATAACGCTTCCGCCAAAGCATCTAGTTGTTCGCGGAATTCCGTCAACATATCGATGGCTTGGTTATTGGCATCTTTCAGCAACGTTTGAACTTCGATGTCGATGAGCCGAGCAGTTTCTTCGCTGAATTGTCGGTGAGAGTGCATTTCTTTGCCCAAGAACGGATGTTCTTCAGACTGACTGAATGACACAGGACCAATTTCTTCAGACATGCCCCATTGCGACACCATGCTGCGAGCAATTCGAGTGGCGTGAGTAATGTCTCCTGATGCCCCCGCGCTGTATTCGTCGAAGATCAGTTTTTCAGCCGCTCGCCCGCCCATGCTCATCACCAAACGCTTAAAGAAAGCGCTGCGACCCACGTTGGGAACTTCTTTTTCGGGGAGAAACCGAGTGACTCCGCCCGTACGTCCGCGAGGAACAATCGACACTTTGTGAACGGGGTCCATTCCTTCTTGGTACCATGCCAGCACCGCATGCCCAGCTTCATGCCATGCTGTTAACCGACGTTCTCGTTCGTCCACATGCTCGTCTCGCCGAGCTCCCATCATGATGAGATCTTCGGCGAAGTAAAAGTCGTCCATTTCGACCAATTTTTTATCTTCTCGAGCAGCTCGTAAAGCGGCTTCGTTCACTAACTTTTGCAGTTCAGCTCCGCTATACCCCATGGTGCTGCGAGACAGCGCATCCAAGTCGACATCTTCGGACAAAGGAACCTTTCGAGAATGCACTTTCAGAATGCCTAAACGACCTTCTCGAGCCGGTCGATCAACAGTGACGTGTCGGTCAAAACGACCGGGACGCAACAACGCTGGATCTAACACATCATTTCGGTTGGTCGCTGCCAGCACAATGACGGCTTCTGTTTGTTCGAAGCCATCCATTTCCGACAAGATCTGGTTGAGCGTTTGTTCGCGTTCGTCGTGACCTCCACCGAGCCCCGCTCCTCGCACTCGACCCACAGCGTCGATTTCATCGATGAATACGATACACGGTGAAGCTTCTCGAGCCGTCTTAAAGAGGTCCCGAACGCGAGTCGCTCCCACTCCGACAAACATCTGAATAAATTCAGATCCGTTAATGCTAAAGAAGGGGACTCCTGCTTCGCCTGCGGTTGCGCGAGCCAGCAAGGTTTTTCCCGTTCCGGGAGGCCCAACCAACAGAACTCCTTTAGGAATACGAGCTCCCAGCTTGGTGAACTTTTTGGGGTGTTTCAGGAACTCAACAATTTCCTGCAAATCTTGTTTAGGCGTTTTCAGGCCGGCGACATCTTCGTAGGTCACCTTCTGTTCGCTTTTTTCGTAGCGTCGGGCTTGGCTACGAATGAATCCGCCCATCATTCCGCCACCGCCAAATGGGTCGCCAGAACGCTTCATCATCAGGTACAGAAAGAGCAGAAAGATCAAGGGAATCGACAGGTACGTCAAAAATTCCATGCCACGACTCATTGCGATCGGTTTGGTCACAATGTTGAGTTTTTTTGCGGCGGCTTGTTCTTCAATCAGTCTCGCAAGTGTGCTGTCGCCCGCTGCGGGTGACAGCAAAACGGTGTTAAATTTTGGTTCCAAATCACCCACCATACCTTCAGGCTTGGTACCGGGGATTCGCTTCCATTCACCGTTTAAAGTTTCACCGTGAATTTCGACCGACTTCACCTGCTCCAACTGCAACTGTTCGATGAAGTAGCTGTAGGGCACATTTGTGCCGACAGCCCCGCTACCGCTAAAGATCAGAAACACAGCCAGCAACCCAAAGACGACCACGAAAAACGTCATCGAATTGGAACGGCGTGGCTCGGGGCCTTTTTTGCCCTGAGGAGGTTTTTGACCGGAAGACTTTTCCTCCGAAGAATCTGCCATCAGTACGTTTTTCTAGTGTTTCTGTTTGAAAGAGCATCAAAACGGGTTCGTTTTCATGCCGTCGGGGCCACGTTCGTCAAGATCGCGGCTTTCCCCTAGTGATTCTATTTTCTGAAGCGTCGCAGACTAACGGACGGGCGGAAAGCGTGCAATTCGATCCTGATGTGAACACTCCGAAAGCGTCCGTTCTTTGCTTTCCTCTAAGAAAATGGAGCACGTTTTCTCCACCTGCGATCATTTCTCATTCGATTTTGCCAGCTTGTGAACGAGTTTCACCAACCCAACAATCCCATCTGGTCACTGTGACTGGCTCCCATATTCTGGTTGCCAGATACCAAAAGAAAAGCAGACAAAAAGACAAATTCAGCGTTTCGGTGTGCCCTAGGTGAAAGCCCTTTTGTTTCACAGGCGCCATTTGCCGCACAAATGGGTGAGCAATCCACAGCTGATCTCGATGCTGAAGCGTCTGGCCAGTGTGGTGTCCGGCCAGTGTCGTATTTGGCCAGTGTGGTGTCTGGCCGGTGTGGTGTCTGGCCGGTGTGGTGTCTGGCAAGATATTGAGATCAACAGCATTGATCCATTTTGGCAGACCAGAACAAAGTCCGGGAATTTGCGGAAGGTCTTTACCGGATCTTAAAAATCCGGTCGATTCATTCTCAGCCACTCGAATCTTCGGCCTGTTGGCTGTTAGTCTGCCGAATGAAGATTCGGGATCTGATATTCAAAACCGGTTTTCATCGAAACACAGTGGTTCGATACAGTGATTCGATAAGGACGAATTTTCAGTTTCCCAAACACCGTTCAGCCCAAACACTGTTCAACAGGCGAATTTTTTGCTGGCAGGCAAGCATTAAAAATGTGTCTCAATTGCCGACCAAACCCACGTCAAGACATTCGCATTCGCCCAGAGATTCACCGTCGCCACCACATCCAAACCGGATCGATGATTTCCAATGGATGAATTATTCCATGAGTGCGGAGTAGCCGCCGTCTATCAACTGAAGTCGGAACCCGTGCATCGGATTGTACCGAAGCAGGATTCATTAATGGCGGCTCGGCTGATTCCCGGCATGTTGCTGGATATGCAAAACCGAGGTCAGTTGGCGGCCGGCATTACGTCTTACAACTCAGACCGGCCTCAGCTCATTGATACTCACAAAGACGTGGGTGGAGTATCCGAAGTCTTCCAGATGAATCGTCAGGAAGAATATTCGGCCTTGATGGATCGCTATGCGGGTAACGCTGCCATCGGGCACGTGCGCTATGCGACGTGTGGTCGAGACGACAAAAGCTATGCTCAACCCTTCGAACGTCATCATATTGCTCGGGGCAAGTGGTTTGGATTTGCTTTCAATGGACAGCTTGCCAACTACACCGATCTGCAACAAGAAATTTTGCAGACCACAGACTTTCATTTAACACGTCAAACAGACACCGAAATCCTGAATCATTTGATTTCTCAGGAACTCTCAGACAACGCCAAAATCACACCACTGGAACTCCTAGGTTCGCTGTCTCGACGGTTAGATGGTTCATGGAACATTGTTTACCTAAACGCCAACGGAGAAATGTTTGTTTCTCGTGACCCTCAGGGCATTCGTCCTTTGTGTTACGCAATCGAAGACGGACTCTTTGCAGCGGCCAGCGAAAGCGTCGCGCTGACTCATCTTGGTTTCAAAAACGCTTCCATCAAAAATGTGGAACCCGGACAAGCGGTGATTATTCACCCCGAAAACGGAATCCAAATTGAACAGTTTGCCGAATCACCTCGGAAGTCTCATTGCTTCTTCGAATGGATTTACTTCGCCAACGCAGGCAGCAGCTTTGACAACGCGGGAGTCTACCTGTCTCGAAAACGACTGGGGGAAGAACTCGCGGAACTTGAAACCGTTCCCGTTGACGAAGACACCATTGTGGTTCCTGTTCCGGACACCGCCAAAGCGGCCGCCGACAGCATGGCATTTCAGCTCAAAGTGCCGTCACTAGAAGGGTTGATTCGGAATCGGTACATCGGTCGAACATTTATTGAAGGGTCGAATCGAGCCGACAAGGTTCGCATGAAGTACACCGCCTTGCCAGAAATCATGGATGGCAAACGAGTACTATTGGTCGACGATTCCATTGTACGAGCCACCACGCTCAAGGAGCTTTTGCAACTGCTTCGTAAGCGTGGGCGAGCCAAAGAAATCCACGTTCGAATTGCGTGCCCTCCGATTATCGCTCCGTGTTTTTACGGCATCGACATGTCGACTATTGATGAACTGTTTGCTCCCAAATTGATGGCGGGGCAGCAAGTCACACCTGAAGAAGAACAACAGATGGCAGATGTGATTGGAGCTGACAGTCTTCGCTATCTGCCTGTGGATTCGATCAGCCGGTGCATCGGACTGCCTCAGGAAAATCTATGCCAAGCCTGTGTCGACGCAGAGTATCCGACTCCTGTGGGAAAAATCCTGTACTCCAACGCAATCGAAGAATACAGGCAGGGCGGCACAGGCTGCGGGCGAGTGTTTGACAAATAGAAGTTAATCGTCCGTTATTGAATGTGAACCAAATAAAAACAGCCACTGACAATTGTCAGTGGCTGTTTTTCTATGTGGCCATGTTGTTTGCCAGACAAAACACCTAACAGCTCAACAAGTTAATCTCCAAAAGCAGCATCGAAGCGATGGCCGGATGGAGCAAAGTCTGCGTTCTTGCAGAACTGAGCTGCTTCGGCGGCTCCGGCTTCTCGATCCATTCCGATGTCTTCCCATTCCACTGACAGCGGGCCGTCGTAATCAATGGCGTTCAGTGCTCGAATAATTTCTTCGAAATCCACGTCGCCTCGGCCAACACTGCGGAAGTCCCAGCCTCGTCGAGGATCCCCCCAAGGCAGATGACTCGACAAAATTCCCGTGCGTCCATTGAGAGTGGTGGCCGCGTCTTTCATGTGAACGTGGTAGATTCGATTTGAAAACGCGCGAATAAATTCAACAGGATCAACGGCCTGCCAAATCAGATGAGATGGGTCGAAGTTAAATCCAAATTCTTCGCGATGGTTGAGTGCTTTCAACGACCGTTCTGCAGAATAGATATCGAAGGCAATTTCGGTTGGGTGAACTTCAAGAGCAAACTTGACTCCACATTCTTGGAACACGTCTAAGATTGGATTCCAGCGTTCGGCTAACAGGTCGTAACCCGCATCAATCATGCTGGCAGGTGTTGGAGGAAAATCATAAAGCAGATGCCAGATGCTGGATCCCGTAAACCCGTTCACGATGCCAACTCCCAGCTTTTGAGCAGCTCGAGCCGTATTTTTCATTTCTTCGATGCAGCGTTCGTTAATCCCCGCAGCATCACCATCGCCCCATACGTATTCTGGCAGAATGCTTTTGTGGCGCTCATCGATGTTGTCTAGAACTCCCTGCCCCACCAAATGGTTGCTGATGGCAAATAATTTCAGATCGTGCTTGTCTAAAAGATCTCGTTTTTTCTGACAGTAAGATTCATCCGACAAAGCCTTATCGACTTCAAAATGATCTCCCCAACACGCTAGCTCTAGGCCGTCGTAACCAAACTCCTTGGCCTTCTTGCACAGAGTTTCCAAAGGAAGGTCGGCCCACTGGCCAGTGAAAAGAGTAACAGGGCGAGCCATCTTGAGTTCTCCGCTGCAAATCAAAAAAGAGGTGAATCAAAGGAGTGAAATTGGTTCTACGACCTGCGGAAACTACGTGTCTGCAGCTGGAATGTCAAACAATGTCGACACGATATACGACACAGATTTCTTGATGTCTGAATTTTGAAGGCCATTGTTCAACATGCTGACACCCGTTCATCATGCAAATCTAGCACTGACACAAAGAGACGATACACTGGTTCAAAACGGTCATGCCATCTCCCACCATCAATGGATCTTTTCCCTTGCCCACATCTTTGCAACACATTCTGATTTCGTTTGTTTTGGCCAGTCCGTGCATGCATGGAACGGTGACCGCAAGTTCTGACCTTCCTTGGCCAAACCGGAACGGCCCCAATGCCGATGGTCACGTTGCTGCCGCAGACTCCAAGGGGCTACCAATCAAGTTTTCGGAAGACAACGGAATCGAATGGAAAACAAAGTTGCCTCACTTCGGCCATTCGACTCCAGTCATCGGTGACGGAAAAATTTGGCTCACAGCTGCGACAAAAGATGGGAAGCAGCAATTTGTTTTATGCATTGATGAAGCGTCTGGGGGCATCCTTCATCAAAAGTTACTGTTTGAAAATGATGCTCCAGAAACCCTGAACAATCCCGTCAACACTTATGCATCCCCCACCTGTGTCCTGACAGAAGACGCCGTCTATGTTCACTTTGGAAGCTACGGTACGGCATGCCTGAATTCAGACACAGCCGAAGTTGTTTGGAAACGTTCTGACATTCGCTGTCGCCACTTTCGAGGTCCCGGTTCGTCTCCAGTTGTCTTTCAAGACTTGCTGATCCTGACCTTCGACGGCATTGATGCTCAATTTCTCACAGCCCTCAACATCAAGACAGGCAAAACGGTTTGGCGAACAGATCGCAGCACCAACTACAAAGACCTCGATCATGAAGGCAATCCCAAACAAGGCGGTGACCGACGGAAGGCCTACAGTACTCCGGGCCTGATTGAAGTGGACGGAAAAGTTCAAGTGGTCAGCATGGGTTCTCGAGCAGGCTATGGATACGACGCGCTCACCGGAAAAGAAATTTGGGGCATTCGACACGGCGAATTCAACGCTGCCGCTCCTCCCAACTTTTATAAAGACGTCGTGATCGTGAACACGGGATCTCGAAAGGCTCAACTACGAGCCATTCGGTTAAACAAAACAACAAAAGGCGACGTCACCGAATCTCATGAAGTTTGGCGACGCACAAAAGGCAATTCTCGCTTATCGGCTCCTTTGTTAGTTGATGGCCGAATCTACATGGTCACCGATAGCGGAGTCGTCACGTGTATAAACGCTGACACTGGCAAAGAAGTTTGGAAAGATCGCTTGGGAGGAACTCATGTGGCTTCTCCAATCACTGCCAACGGGTTGATCTACTTCTTCAGTGAAGAAGGCGAAGTCAGCGTCATCAAAGCGGCCGCAGAATTTGAAATTGTCGCAAAGAACCGGCTTGCTGAAGGAGGCCGAGCATCCATTGCGGCGGCTCACGGTTGTCTACTGGTTCGCAGCTTCGGACACCTGTACCGCATCAGTGGGCACTGATCGATTCAGCCAGTATGCGAGATCTTGAAAGAACGTCAGCCGTTGGCTGCAAAATTCCAATGTGTGTTCGGCAGCCGCATATTCGATTGTCGAAAGATCGGTCACAGGCCAAGACGTAATCCGTTGTTTCACTTTTTTGTTGTTCACAATGCGATCCCCTTGGGCCAGCATCAATAACGTGGGCAGAGTGATCTTGTTCTGATGTTGATGAACAATCTGATCCAGATCCCGAGTCGAATTCAGGAAGCCTGTTGTCACGGCGTTCAGCGCCAACGGATCATTTTCAATTCGACTCTGAAATTCGGATTGGTTTGTAAAACAACGTGCATCCGTAAAAGGAAGAGCGATCAATCGTTTGCGAATATCATGATGCTTGGCAAACCGAAGCAACATTCTGTTCCACAGATTGGGACCAACAAAAGAATCTGTTGCGGGATACAAAAGAATCAGCCGCTGAATGAGATCCGCGTTCATCGCAGCAAATGCACTGGCCAGTTTTCCTCCCCAACTGAGTCCCAACAAAACAATGGGACGCCTAGGATGTTCGTGCTTCGCCAGATGAATCAATTGCTTTAAATCGTTAAGCAGCCGAAGAGCATGATCTGCGTGTCCTCGATTTTGCCCGTTTAACCCACTGCCTCGACGATCCGCAAAATAGACATCCCATCCACTGTTCGCCATCGCCAGACTCGAATCGGTATACCAACCGGAATGACTTTGGATTCCGTGAACAGCAATCACGACACCTCGGGGAGACAGACTTGGATGCTGGCAAGCATTGTTAACTGAAGAAGCATTGTCAGCCGAAGAAACGTTGTCAGTTGAAGAAACATTGTCAGCTGAAGAATCGGCACTGGCATTTTGTTGAACGGCAGCTTTGTAGTGACGGAATTTCAGCGAAAACCCATCTGAAACATCATAGGTTCGGATTTCTGGTTTCATGTTTCAGCGATGAGACAAATCGATTTGAGTGGACACAGTACAGGTCACCACAGACAGCGTCACGGGCAGGCA
>CAYTUE010000009.1:13406-19745 GCA_964441085.1 uncultured Planctomycetaceae bacterium | reverse complement strand
GTTGTGCAACCGTTTTATGGCTACGTGCCATCGGTCACCAAAGTTCGTTCTCGAAGCACGCTACGTCGTTCTGTTTTGCGAGTTCGTGGCTGGTAACAAAACGATGTTCTGATCAATCAGGATGGCACAGAAAAGCCCGGCATTGAATTGATCAATGCCGGGCTTTGTGTTTGGCGGCTTCAAATTCAAGATTGAACCAATCAGCCGTATGGAATTCATCCCCTGATTTATCGAATGCTTTGGAGATAGCACTTTAACAGTGACATCAACTGATGGCAGCGGGCATGAAATATTTCTTGCTTGCGAACTCGACCAACCGCTGACATAGAAACCGAAACTTGTCGGCGAGTTTTCGCGCGACCATTTCCATCCACGGCTTCTCGAGTCGTTTCGAAATCAATTTCGATTTCAACAGCCTGACTCTCAGCATCGCTGCCCCATCGACCAAAGAAACCGAGTTCTCCTGCCAGCAGCTTTAAATGCCCGTGAACTTGATGCAGCACCTTCACTTCGGCGGCTTCGATAAACCCTTCGATCTTCATCGCTGTGAGTTCAAGAGACGTGCTCAGTTCAATGTCTTCTTGAAAGAGTAATTTACCATTTACCGTTTGAACGTCTGGCTCATTTGATGTCGATTTCATTGTTTGATCCTCTTCCACTTCTTCAGTGTCTTGCTCTTCGTGGCAGGTTCGATTTCGTCCTGTTTGTTTGGCTCGATAAAGACACGCGTCAGCTCGCTCAAGTAAAGTTTGAGCCGTGTCTCCCAAACAAGCTGTGGAGACTCCAAATGAAGTGGTCACGTTCAGCCCGTTGATGCCACCCGCTGAACTATTTTCAATCGCCACGCGTAATCGTTCGGCTTTACGAACTGCGGCGTCTAAATCGGTATCAGGACACAGCACAACAAATTCCTCGCCGCCGTAGCGAGCGATGATTTCGCCAGAATAAGTTTCGTGTTGAAGCAGTCGAGTCAAATCGACCAACACTTGGTCTCCCGCCTTGTGCCCATAGGTATCATTGATTGCTTTAAAGCGGTCGACATCAAGAAAAATCGCACTCAGGTGCCGAGCCCCTTCATGATTATGATAGTCGTCTAGCAGATGTCGCAGTTGAGTTTCCAGTTGCCCTCGATTGGCAACTCCTGTTAGCGCGTCTCGGGTTGCAGCCAACTTCAGTTCGAAATATTCGCGATTCTGTTTTCGGCTACTACTTTTACGACGGAACAATTGGACAATTCCTTTGACCGTCCCATCTTCAGTAGGAATCCCCATGGTGTGAACATCAACGCTGAATTCTCGCCCTTCTTCCGATGTGCAAACTCGACTGCTAAACATGGATTGCCCGTTTCGCTGAACTTGAGTCACCAGTTCTTCTTCTTGAGCACCGCCGCTTGAACAAGTTTGAGTAATCGGGGCCAGCTTAATGTCACTGGACTTCCATGTGGTTCCGCGAACGTGAGCCGCAGGCTTACCTGTAAGACCTTCAAGCCCCGCAGACCACACACAGTAGTTTAAATTTTCATCAAGAATCAGGAAACCATCGTACAACGACTGAAACTGATACAGCGTATTCAGAATCTGTGAAAGAACGATCATTTCGTCCTGTTCGTCGTTAGACATTTCTGGAGTCTTGGCTTGCTGATCGAATGGGTCGGTCAAGCCAAACAAAGCATGCCCATCTTCTCGATACCACCGATTTAAAGTTGCCACGACGGTGCCGTCATACCGACTCCCGGATTGCTCTTCCAAAATTTTTATGACTTCATCATGAGCCATGCCTCGCCGATATGACTTCGGTGAGCTAAGTGAATCGTAGGCGTCAGACACGGCCAAGATTCGAGGCCCGAGTGGAAGTTCTCGACCAGCTCCGTCAACCGTTTTGGAATTGCCTGCGTCGTCAAAGTTTTCGAATACCAAATTCAACAACGACACCAACCGTTCGCTGACTCCTAGCGCTTGCAGCAAACTTGTGGCTGCAAGATGGTGGTAAGTGACCACGTCGTATTCTTCGCTGCTCAACTTGCCCGGTTTATGAAGAATCTGATTGGATACCCCAATCTTGCCAAGATCATGCAGTAATGCGGCAAGCTCCAATTCCGCTCGATGAGACTCGTCTAAGCCGAAGAGTTGAGCGACGCCTTGAGCAATACTTCCGATTCGACGTCCATGCGAAATTAAAGTTTCGTCTCGAACCTTCATTGAACGCAGCAACATTCCCATGACTCCTCGAGGAATCAAAGTTTGCTGAGTCGAGTTGGTGAGTTCTTCACGAGCTCGCTCCGACAAAACCAACAACCGTTCAATAATTCCAAACGTGTCCGTTGGAACAGCTGGTGTCAAGTGGCTGTAGACACTGGTCGCTTTGTGATTAAAAGTTGTCGTCATGAAAAATCTTACAACGTCGGGCTCAAAATGGGGGAAGAGCGGTGATTGCTGATGAAATATTCCTCAGCCGGTTACATGATGGAGAAGTAGTTTTCTACAGCGAAATCCAGCGAGGCGTTTGTCAGTTCCAGTGGTGTTTGATGGAAGTTGCAGTAGTTGCGAACTTGCAATAACAAGTCACGAGGCTGACACAGTCGGAACGGTCGTGCAACACCCAAGTAGTGCGTCTTGACTAAGTAGTCCAAGCAATCGGGCTTGTATTCAAACTGAGTCACTCGGCACATGATCTGGAACAGTTCGCGATACTCGGCTTCGCTTGGATCAGGAACTTCAATCTTGTACGGAATTCGTCTTAGGAATGCTCCGTCGACCAGATCTCGAGGTTCTAGGTTGGTGCTGAAGATCACAAGCTGATCAAACGGGACTTTGATTTTTTTTCCGCTTGGAAGATTCAGGAAGTCATATCGTTTTTCGAGTGGAACAATCCAACGGTTCAAAAGGACATCAACAGGCATTGTTTGACGTCCAAAGTCATCAATCACCAACGTTCCACAGTTGCTTTTTAGCTGAAGCGGAGACTCACAGATCTTTGATACTTCGTTCTTGGTCACTTCCAATTCGCTCATCGTTAATTCACCGCCCGCAATCACGGTGGGCCGTTTGATGCAAATCCAGCGTTGATCGGCTGATCCAGAATCCAAAAACCCATGAGATTCTTCTGATTCAACAACCTCGTGAATGCCGGGATCAAAGATCCTCATGATCTCACCTTCAACATAGATCGCTCGAGGAATCCAGACGTTCGATCCAAAGGCGTTCGTCACTCGTTCTGCAATGCTTGTCTTTCCATTACCCGGCTGGCCGAATAAAAACATACCTCGACCAGAATTGACAGCTGGCCCAAGCTTGCTCAGCATGGCCTCGTTAATCAGAAGATCGGAAAAGGCCTCAGCCAGTTCTCCAGATGTCACAATTTGCCCAGCGATTGTTTGAGCACTCACAGAATGAACATAGTCTTTCAATGAAACCGGAGCGGCTCCAAAATACGTGCATTCCTCGTAGTACCGCTTGCCTCGATCTCGACCAGCATCAGTGATCTTGTAGATGGAATCACCTGTTGGCGATGTTCCCGATAGTTCCAACAACTTGTCACTACGCAACAACCTGAGCATCGGTTCAACCAGCTTGTGATGCAGCTTCAGTTGATTGGCGATGGAGCGAGCCGAAGATTGTCCCATTTGAAACAGGTACTTCATGATCAGCTGTTCCAGCAGTGCTTCTGGAATATCAGCTTCTCGCAAAGATTGAGGCTGCCGAGGCGTGTACTGTTTTTGTGCGGGAGCTGCAGACATTTCTGCGGCTGGCTGCGCGGCTGGTGAAGGTTGTGAGTCTGACGAGGGACTTACAGCTGCTAACAGACTGGCAGCAGATTGCTGAGGATTGGCCGGATGGGAATCAGATGTCGCTGAGACGGCTGTTTCTTCGTGAGAAATCTGTGTCGCATCAGAATCTGTTGGTTTGGATCCAGCCAAAAGCTGATCAACACGATTGAACAGATCGTTCAGTTCTGGCGATTTAGGACTAGAAGTTGTCACGGCGAAACCTTTGTTGAGATGTTTTGTTGTACCTTGATTCAAACTCATCGTTGCACTGCGTGCTGGTTGCAGCAGATGGTTTTTCACAGATCAAGCTTTGGCATATCCATTGGCTTGCAGAAAAAAGGTACCCGTCAGTAGGGTTAGGTCACGAATTCCAATGCGGCAAACTGTGTGTGGTCAGATTGCAACATTTGATGCTTGGTTTTTGAAAAGCCGGTCCGTTCATGCCATCTCATTGCCGACACCATTGTGGCAAATAGACAATTCGTCAAAATCGGACCACCATTCAGCCACAATCATGGTCACAGTGTTGGATCATTGTGGGACACAGTCTTGAACCATTGTTGGACAGAGCTGAAACGCTGATTGTTTCCTTTGACTGCCCCCGTAAAAGAAAGCTCGACTCATGAAGTTTGCAATCTGCCAAGAGCTATTTGAAAACACACCATGGGATCAACAATGTGACATCATTGCTGATGTGGGTTACACGGGTGTCGAAATCGCTCCATTCACAATTTCAGAAGACCTTGCTTCTGTCTCTGATGCGACTTTGGGTGGAATAAGACAAACAGCAAACTCTGCCGGACTGGATATCATTGGACTCCACTGGTTGCTGGCGAAGACAGCAGGTCTGCATCTCACGTCTGCTGATTCAAGCGTTCGTAAAGCAACCACCGAACATTTAAAACTGCTGGCTCGCACATGTGGTCGTTTAGGAGGCAACGTATTGGTCTTCGGGTCTCCTGGGCAAAGAACATTGCCGGCAGAAATCCCCATGCGAGAAGGATTAAAATACGCCGCAGAAGTTTTCCAAAATGCCATGCCCGAATTCGCTTCGCATGGTGTTCGCCTATGCTTAGAACCACTTACTGCAAAGGAAACCGACTTCATCAACACGTGTGATGATGCCATTCACTTGATGAAGCTGGTTGATCATCCGGCTTTCGTTCTTCATCAAGACGTCAAAGCAATGCTTGGAGCAGAACGAGATTCCATTCCTGAACTCATTCATCGACATGCTTCTGTCTGCGGACACTTCCATGCCAATGACATCAACTTGCTTGGGCCAGGAATGGGTGAAACAGACTTCCATCCCATCTTTAAAGCGCTGCTTGAAGTCCAATATGAAGGCTGGGTATCCGTTGAAGTGTTCGATTACAGCCTTGGATCAAAAAAAATTGCTAAAAAAAGTCTGCAATACATGCGGTCTGTTTTAAGCAATGTTGAAGGCGACAACGACACGTCAAAGTGATCCCGTTTTGATGTGGCATCTGCACGACATGAAAGGCAACATTGCATCATCAGTGATGCCAAATCACACACCACGTCAATGATGCAATCAACCGTTGAAGTTGCTGAGAGTGCAGGTTTTTTATTGATCATTTTTAATCTCTCGTCATTCGTGTTGTGTGTGAATGCAATTGTTGTTGCAAAGCCAGACAAAACATTGATGACATCGTAACGCCATCAAGACAGCCACATGATCATGGTGATCAAGGCATCGAATCATGGATTTGATCAACGGCCAGAACGACGTGACGTCAAAAAAAATTCGACGTGAGTGGCTTTGACAATGCATAACACTATTGCACATACCGAAAGATTAAATAGGATTCCGCCCGATGATGAATACATGATGTTGTGTCATCATCAAAAGATCATGATGATCATTCGATCTTCATGCCGCAGACTTCACAACCGTCTTCGGACTGAAATGGATTCTGCGACACCATCGCCTTGTTGGCATGGTGAATCATTTTGACAAGTGGTCGCTACTTACCTTTTGCTTTCGAAGCCCGGTGACATGCGGTAAGTCGGCCTTCCGTTGTTCTCTGTTTAAGGAGGATCCTGTGGCTAAGAAGAAAGTCGCTAAGAAGAAGACAGCCAAGAAAGCTGCTCCAAAGAAGAAGGCTGTAAAGAAAGCAGCTAAGAAGAAAGCAGCCAAGAAGAAGACAGCTAAAAAGAAAGCTGCTCCTAAAAAGAAGGCTGCCAAGAAAAAGACCGCTAAGAAAAAAGCCGCTCCAAAGAAGAAGGCCGTAAAGAAGACAGCTAAAAAGAAAGCTGCTCCTAAGAAGAAAGCTGCCAAGAAAAAGGCTGCTAAGAAGAAGAAGAAGTAAGCTTGAGCATCTCCTGAACTCGTTTGACGAGTTCAGGATGACACAAAGACGTTCGGTGTACTCGTTTCGAGTAAATCGAACGTTTTTTTATGCGCCCAATTCCACCAATTTGTGCCGTGAACGCAAAAGCCTGAATCCATCCGCATCAAGGCGCTCCATGGTTTCCTGACCGCGATCTGCCTTGCCCGTGGAACAAGCCCGCGATTGGGCTGGCTGATTCACGAGCCGACAATCCGACCG
>CAYTUE010000009.1:12012-13306 GCA_964441085.1 uncultured Planctomycetaceae bacterium | reverse complement strand
ACCTATTCCCCAGCTGGAATCAAGCGACCATCATTGCGATCTAACATCGAGCTCCAACGCCGCACGGCTCGATCACGTCGACTCTTAGAATCATCAGCAAAGTAATTGTTGCGATTGTTTAAGTGTTGTTCCAAAGTTGAAATTGCCATTTCACGCAGCACAAGGCGATCACTTCCCAAAAGATCGACCAACCATTTGCTGGTGGCTCGATCTTCCAGACTAATTCGAGACACTTCTTCGATCAATTTCATTGCTTGCTGCATTTCACTGACGTTCAGTCGAGTTTCCAAGGGAGCAACAATTGCCAATCTGCCTCCCGGAACCGTTCGAGCAATTTTTTGCAAGGCATAGAATGCTTCAGATCTCACCACTTGTTGTTCAGATTGAAACAACAATCGAACTAATTGTTCGACGTCTCGTTTCGCCGCCGGAATCCGCACAGCCCATCGAGCGATGATCGGATTACTGTCTTCCGCTACCGTCGTCACTGCGTCTCGAACTGACTGATGCTTCCTCAGTTTGTCTATCAACATGGTTTGAAGATTGATCTGAGCCGCTGGAATGGGATTCCTTACCGATCTCACCCATTCCCATTGCAACACAGATTGTTTGGATACCTTCCCTGAAAAAACAGCATCTGTCGAAAATCCGACTTGGTTGCCCGCAGCAACCGTGACCTGGTCATCACTTCCGAGCTTTTGAATGCTGGCATCACCTTCAAAAGCAGCAAACATCACCAACACATCTGCAGATGCCGAAAGCAAGTTGACATCGCCACCCCGTGGGAATTCGTCGAACTTCGCAATGGAACTCACAGTGATCGCAAGATGCTGTTTTGTATCCTGCAAATTCAGCAACAGTTGCTGCCCGGCCACTTCCAATAGAAATGGCTGAGGATCAGCGGTGACAAGTCGAGTCAAAATGAACTGACCACTGAACACCTTTAACCCGGAATGTTCTTTATCAATCGTCTGAAAGACACTGGCCCCCACGGACTGAATCTGCCAGCCTGCTGTCTGAGACCCCAAGGTTGCTGAAAATGGAGCAGGCACACAAGCAATTCGCTGCGAAAGCAATTGGTTCCAGTTGCTTGAACCTTTCAAATTGGCTGCCCAAAACCAATCACGTTGCCCATTTGGGGACGCTGGCAAATCAGCCTTGAGCACATCGCTTAAAATGAACGCACCAGCAGGGTCATCAACAAAAAAGGAATGAGCGCCTGCTGCGGGATGACTGGGTGACTTCGGCATGGGCAAATCGGTGAGGTCAACATTCCCACCATTTGGGTTCACAC
>CAYTUE010000009.1:4880-11912 GCA_964441085.1 uncultured Planctomycetaceae bacterium | reverse complement strand
CCTTTTGTCATCTGCTCGTTTTTCACCAACATCAGTCATCGCAATATTTGTTGAACCAGAACCTGTTTTCGTTTCAGGCAAGTTCGGATGACTCTCATCTCCAGCCAACGCATTCACCGGTCCCGATGCATTGCTGGCATTCTGATCTCTCGCATCGCCGACGTTTTCCGCACCACCAAGCGTTGGATTTGCTTGAGGAGTCACAACATCGTTGCCACCGAGTGGTTTCCCCAAAGCTTCTGCCTGAGCAATCAATCGATCTGTCGCAGACTGCACCTGAGGGGCCTTGCCATCACTTGGTTCCTTCGCAGCAACATCACCGTCCTGCGCACCATTCTGGCCCGCATCGATGTCTTTTGCAGGATCGCCGTCGTTGTGATCACTCTCCTTGTGAGTCACGCCTGTGTGAGCATCACCAGTGGATTGGTTCTTTGCAGGGCGATACAGATTCTGATCCAGAAACAGCATTGCCAGCCAGCCCAGAACCAGCAGTCCTAAAACCAGCATCGGTGAGCGACGTCCGCTTGGTGTTGCAGGAGCTAAAGGCTGCCAATCTTTCGACGCCGTAATTTCAGCTTCCGTTACCGCACCGCCTGCTTCGGCTTCAGCCACGGGGTCCATTTGATACAACCGCTTCTGTAACTTTTCGTTGACTTCCAGCGGCTCAGTGAGTGCGCCCAGAATTTGGTGAGTCGCCGCAACTTCAGCCAACGAATGATCGGACCCCAAGATCTCCTTTTCGATCAATGCGACTAGCTCTGGAGTCAGTTGATCATCCAGATATTCAGCGATTAAATTGGCATCAATCACCTTCTGATTGGAATCGTCACTCGCCAGCCGTCGTTTTCTGACCACAGCTTTGATTCGTTGAGCCAATTCGCGAGCAAACCGGCTCGCAGACACCTTCTGCCCTAATTCGCGAGCATTCGCGGGGCTTAAACGATCATCCAGATATGCCAGAAGAGTTCGCAGTGTGAGTCTCATGATGGCACCCGCCGCCCTGATTGCTGAAAGAAAATGAAGAACGCTTGTGTGTTCGGCTGTTTGGCCACTGGAATAGTGCAAAGTCGGCTGACTTTTCGTGGTGATTTCTTTCGATTTTTGATCAGACTGCTAAAAACAGCGAATGATTCAGTCGTTTTGATCCCCTTTCTATGCGTCCTGCAAGGACTGTTTGATGACGGATAACCTGCCCGAATGCCTTCAATCGTATCGCACTCATTCCCAAATCCCCGTGCAATGGGGAGATATGGATGCGTTCGGCCACGTCAATAACGTGGTCTATATTCGCTGGTTCGAAACGGCTCGAATCGACCTACTGCACACCTACACGTCTTCTGTGACGATGGCAGCGGGAGGAATTGGACCAATTTTGGCGTCGATTCGCTGCGACTACCAAAGACAGCTGCATTACCCAGACAATGTTCTTGTCGGATCGCGTTGTGGACGACTGGGCCGAAGCAGCATCGATGTGGAACACGCAATCTACAGCATCGACCAACAGCAAGTCGTGGCCACGGGCACATCTGTTCTTGTTATCTTCGACTACGATTCCAATCGGCCCGTTCGCATCCCAGAAGATCTCAGAACCCAAATCGAACGCGACTAAGCAGACCGCCAGAATTCCCCTGAAATCAGCCGCACGGTCTTGGCTCCCGCCTGTTTGCATGCAAGCGGCCCTGCCAGATGATCAGACGAACCTTATCAACAGTCGAGCACACTGTCGCAGCACACTGTCGCACGCAGCACACTGTCGCACGCAGCGCACTGTCGCAGCACAGCAGCGTCACTGACGGACGGCTGCTCGCTGCCAAACCTGACATGTTCCTGAAGAATTCGCGGTCGAGTGATTCCCGTCCGACATGACACGGTGAGCTACGGTTGGGTTGAGTTTCTGCACAAACTGCAGATCGCAACAGGCATCGGCGAGCTGAAAATTGAGTCAAGGTGTGTTTCTGCCGAGATCTCGGAATGTGTCCGGTTGAATTTGCCGAACCCATGGATCCTGTAAAAAAACACCAACATTCCCGCTTCCATCCCTCTTGAAGCACGCGAATGTGTGAATTATCAATCGGCCTCAGCAAGTCCATTCGTGTGGTTCAAGACGATTCCAAACCGGACATCGATCAACCATCACACGACGGGCGAAGCTGAAAGTAAAAGTTCCAAAACGAATCATCTTGGTGGTGAATTTCACTTCCAATCCAAATCCGTTTCGGGCCGTCTTTTGCAAAACGTTTCTTGTTCATGGACGAGCAAGGATCACCTGACAATGCCAGAACGATGCGGGTCGTTCGGCATTTGAAGAAATCAAAGTTACAGTTACGTCGAGGTGCATTCCGAACATCATTTTCGATCAATTCCAGCCAACAAGGCCCGGCCAATAAGTCACTCATTCTGAACTCCCCAATGGATGTCAGAACGAAAAGCCCGTCAAGGGAGGTGAACTTTACTGGTTGCAATATTTTTGCTGGATTGAAAGAAACGCTTTTGTCGATAGTAGTCGTTATACGTCTGCCACCGACTGGCGGATGATGTTCGTCACGGAGGATTGAATGTCTGCCAAAATCAGTGAAGATATCGTGGGCACATGGCTGGCCTTTAAAAAAGACCAGAGCGATCAAAGCCTACGCAATCGGCTGATGGAACGTTATCTGCCGTTGGTCAAGTACAACGCAGAACGTGTCTGGGCCAAGTTACCAGAAGGAGTCGATCTGAATGATCTGATTTCTGCTGGTGTATTCGGTTTAATGGACGCCATCGAAGCCTTCGATTTAGAGCGAGGAGTGAAGTTCGAAACATATTGCGTCCCTCGAATTCGAGGCGCTATGTTAGACGAGCTTCGAACCATGGACTGGGTTCCACGGTTAGTGCGTAGCAAAGCCAGTAAACTGGAAGCTGCTCGAAAAGCGGTTCTTGCCAAAACAGGTCAACCAGCGACCGACGCCGAACTGGCAGCGGAAATGGGACTGTCGACTCAAGAATTCGAAAAGCACAAAACAGAAGCGTCTGCCATTGGCTTAGTCAGCCTGAACAAAAAGTGGTACGAAACCGACAGCTACAAAGACGTTCGAGAAGTCGATGTGCTGCAAGACGCAAAGGGCGAAGACCCCACAGGTGGCATCCAAAAGTTGGATGTCATGAAAGTGGTCACCAAAGGACTGAACCGAAACGAACGCCTGATCATCATTCTTTACTACTACGAAGAATTAACGATGAAGGAAATCGGAACCACTCTGGGGTTATCCGAAAGTCGAGTCAGCCAAATGCATTCAAGCATCGTCAATCGTCTCAAAGAACAACTCGGAGACCGACAACCCGAATTTGCTGAGTAACACGTTTGGCTTAAAAACCAGATCCGCGTTGGCACGATCGTGAGTTTTCACTGACCTGCAACGCCACAAGATGCATCACTTCAGGATCGCTGAAATCAATTCAGCGATCCTGAAGTTTTTTTATGCGCTGCCTTTTGGCCTATCAGTCGTCGAAAAACCGTCTCGTTGGTAACCCGACGCGTCGGGTTACTTTTTTCGACAGCCGATTCACAGCAAGCCAAAGACGCCTGCGTTCTGATGAGCTTCAGAAAAAACATTCCCCCAATCAATTCTTAAAAACGTCTGATCAAACAGCTCCGTCTTGGCCTAGCAAATTCATCAAGCTTGCCGAATCAAAGTTGCCGCCCGTCATCACACATGCCACTGTTTGGTTTTGTAATTTTGACGCCAGTTTTCTCGCAACCGCGACGGCCACGGCGGCAGATGGTTCCACCAGCATCTTGCAGTTGAACAACACATCTCTTGTGGCTTTACAAATCGCTTCTTCCGAAACAGTTTCCACCGCATCGACTTGAGATTGGATAATAGGAAACGTCAGCTGTCCCACAGGAGTTCTTAACCCATCACAAACCGAATCGTATCGCACAGCTGGTTGACGCGTTCCCAATTCGAAACTTCGCTTGGTGTCGTCCGCCCATTCAGGCTCTGCAGCGATCACTTGAACCGACGGTTTCAACGATTTCATCACTGTCGCAATTCCACTTAACAAGCCTCCACCACCTACCGGAACAATCACGGCATCTAGGTGGGGACACTGCTTTAAAAGTTCAAGCCCCACCGTACCTTGCCCAGCCATCACGTCTGGGTGATCAAAAGGATGAATCAACATGGCACCTGTTTCTGCAACCACTTGATCTGCAGTGGCTTGTCGAGCTTTCGCAGTCGGTTCACAAAACACGGGTTCAATACCATAGTTGCGAACAGCCGAAATTTTCAATGGTGAAGAATTGTCGGGCATCACAATCGTGACCGGCAGGTTTCGCAAGCGGCCGGCTCGCGCAAGCGCCGCCGCGTGATTGCCCGAACTGTGAGTCACAATGCCAGCGGCGGCGACTGATGGATTCAGCTGAAAAACCGCATGACAGGCTCCCCGAGCCTTAAACGCTCCCACCTTCTGAAGGTTTTCACACTTTAAGCACAGATCAACCCCATCCACCAAGCTGCATTCAACAACAGGCGTTTTCAAAACATACGGTCGGATGTTGATTTCTGCCGCAGATATGTCGCTCATCGAAATCGCAAAAGCAGTCATTGAAGATCGAGACCTTCTCATCAGGCAAACAAAACACAAGCACTGAATCGGATTGTAGCCAGACCAAAAGTGCTTGACGAAAGGCGACTAGAAAAACAAAGGATTTCTGAATCAAACCCCGTGACCACAGTCAGTGAACCGCTTGAAAACACGATGCACGTGCACACAACGTACTTTAAGGAAAGCAGCGATTGACACCGCCGATGCCGTGATTCTGTGCACCCAAGTCGTATCATGTGCGATTTCAGCGGGAACCAAGAAGGTTCGTGTCTCACTAGTCTACGCAATCTGTAAAAACGGAAATCGATTCTTCGTTCCCAACTTGGGCTCGACCTTCAAACGCTTGCAAAGTTCAAGGAAGTTCCGGAAAGTGCCCGCTTTCCCCCTTTGCCTCACCCTTAAACACTTCCCCCTAAGACTCTTCTCATGAAGCTGGCCAAAATCCGAATTCAGAATGGTGCCCGAACAGTTGCTGTCGTCCATGCCGATACAGTTCAGCCGCTGGATATGACTCAAGTCAGCAATATTCACACCTTGTCGGATATCCTGCATTCCGAAGACCCTGCCGGATTAGCTCGGTTTCTTCTGCGCCCAGATTCTCAACCGATTGCTCAAAAAGAAATTGAGTTTCTCGCCCCGATTGATGATCAAGAAGTTTGGGCTGCCGGAGTCACCTATAAGCGAAGCCAAGTGGCTCGCATGGAAGAATCAGAAAGTGCCGCATCACACTACGACAAAGTTTATCACGCGGAACGCCCCGAACTGTTTATGAAAGGCACAGCAATTCGAGTATCCGGGCCCGAACAGCCCGTGCGAGTTCGATCTGACAGCTCGTGGTCTGTTCCCGAACCCGAATTCACCTTAGTCATCAATCCCACCGGAAAAATTGTTGGCTACACAATTGGGAACGATATGTCTGCTCGAGACATCGAAGGTGAAAATCCTCTGTACCTTCCTCAAGCCAAAACTTATCGTCAGTGTGCGGGCATTGGTCCCTGCATCCTGCTCGCCGATGAGCCTTTGGATTTGCAGCAAACAACCATCGAACTGGTTGTTCGTCGAGCGGGTTCTGTCGTATTCCAAGGTGACACCCACCTTGGTCAACTGAATCGTAAAGTCGAAGATCTTGCCATGTGGCTTTATACCGAAAGCGAATTCCCTTCGGGCTGCCTTTTAATGACAGGCACCGGCATTGTCCCCGACGACAACTTCACACTCGAAAATAAAGATTCCGTTTCCATTACCATCGCTGGCATCGGAACATTGGAAAACCCCGTTGTGAAAGGCTGATTCACAAATTCAGCCGCATGTCCCATGCCAATCAAACGGGCTGAGAGCAAATCAACTGCTGAATGTTTTCGTTGGCCCTCTTATCCTTTGGACACGGCCGCGAAAACAGCATCACGGTTACCAGCGAAACGTTCAGTCCACCGCGCAGGCACCCAACAGCAAAGCGCGGGCATGCCCACCACACGACAAGAAAAGATCACAAGCCCCGGTCAATATCACCGGTCAATATCACCAATACCGCGTCCTCAGCATTCCACCGCTGACCATTGCACAGTTTAAAGATTTCACGGTTATCAGAAAACAGATGGGCTGAGTCTATTGCGGCGAACAGACTGCCTAGGGAAAATACGCACATTGACAGGGCCTGTCCATTCAGTCTATTTTTCCGTTCACTAGCCACAAATCCGTGTCTGACGATTTCCTTTCTTCATACGTCGCCGACTGATCATCCTGTTGATTTGTTGCAAGGGATTAAATTGATGTCCTTTCGATTGCTTGCCCTATTTTGTTTGGCCTTGATTTTCATACCAGCGCCAAATGCTGAAGCAGACCTGATCTTCAGCCTCCAACCTGTACAAATCGGCGTGCCTACTAGCGGACCAACGACCAATAGCGATGCATTCATTGATTTGCTGATTGAAAGCGATTCCAGCGACCAATTCAACTCTTTTGGATATTCAGTGAACATCTCGCCAATCGGCAGTACCCCAGCGAGTGGCTTGGCATTTGGCAATCCTTTGGTGAACGAAAGTTCGGATAACAACTTCCTCTTCTTTGGAAACTCCACCGCTCTCACGTCAGCAGTCAATGACCCTCCACAGTCGATTTTTGGAGGAGACATCCGTTCGCCCATAACTGATATCACACTGACAAGTGCGGATGGGCCAAGACTCTTGAGCCGACTGGAGCTTGATTTTCTGCCAAGTTTAAGTCTTGGCGATTCATTCACAATCAGCTTGGATCCTGGGGGGACATTTGCAGGAAGACTCGTGGATCCCCCACCTTTGGCCGTTGGACCTGATGTCGTATTCACATTTGACGCTGCTGCTGCAGCCAGTTTAACAGCCAGTACCACCGCCGCCGTGCCAGAGCCTTCTTCTGTTACCGCTCTTGTACTGCTCGCAGGCGGAATGATTTATCGGCGTAGAAAATCAC
>CAYTUE010000009.1:0-4780 GCA_964441085.1 uncultured Planctomycetaceae bacterium | reverse complement strand
GTGCAAGTGATTCGCCCCAACCCGTGTTTCAAATCACGAAAAGCTTAGTCAGCTTCCGCTGATTTTCCTGCAGATTTGGCTCAAAAACCTGTTATGTTTCAGGGTGATCGTCGAGCAGCCGAACAACCGTTCGATTCTCTGCCAAAACCTCATCCTTTTCCTGCAGAACCAAACGAATTCGTGGCACAAAAACCAGAGCAATCAACGGTGTCCGCTGGCAGTCGTTATCTTGTCGGCATCGACCTTGGAACCACCAACTGCGCAGTCTGCTATCTCGACACCGAACAATCCGATTCGCAAATTCAGCACTTCCAGATTCCGCAACTCGTCGCCCCCGGACAAGTGGAAGCTCGATCCACTCTGCCGTCGTTCCACTACGAACCCACAACAGCAGAAGCCACAGATGATCTGCTGAAACTGCCTTGGCATACCGATCACGAACAACCCACAGTGGCTGTCGGGATTTATGCTCGAGAACACGGGCGACAAGTCGCCGGACGCATGGTGGAATCTGCCAAGTCGTGGCTCAGCCACAGTGGAGTGGACCGAAAAGCGGCCATGCTACCATGGCATGGTTCACCCGATGTCGAAGCTCTGTCCCCCGTACAAGCCAGCTCCCGATATCTCCAACATATCAAAGACGCTTGGAATCACGAATTTCCAAACGACGATTTCGCCAAACAAGATGTGGTGCTAACCATCCCCGCTTCGTTCGATGAAGTCGCGAGAGAGCTCACTGTCAATGCTGCTCGCATGGCGGGGCTTCCCAAAGTCATCTTAATCGAAGAACCTCAAGCCGCCTTCTATTCATGGGTCAACGCCAACCGCACGCACTGGGAAGACCACGTCCAAGCCGGACAAAAGATTTTGATTTGTGATATCGGAGGAGGCACCTCAGACTTCACTTTAATCAACGTTCGGCCCGCAGAAGGGGACCACCTGCAATTTCATCGAGTCGCCGTGGGCGATCATCTGATTTTAGGCGGCGATAACTTAGATCTCGCACTGGCTCATTTTGTCGAAACCAAACTGGCTGCCGATGGAAAAATCAAATCCGACAAACTTGATCCTCGACAATTCAGCGTACTTGTTCCCACATGCCGCCACGCCAAAGAAATTCTTCTGGACGATGCCGCCCCAGATCGCCACACAATTACCATACCGGGAATCGGTTCAAAGCTCATCGGCGGCAGTCTGCAAGTTGAAGTCACAAGACAACAAGTCCAACAGCTTTTGGTCGAAGGATTTCTCCCCAGTTCAAAGCTAGAAGATCGCCCCACCAAACGACAATCGGGCTTCCAAGAATTTGGCCTGCCCTTTGCATCCGATCCTGCCATCACAAAATACCTCGCCACTTTTCTCAAAGCTCATCAATCATCCACCACGGAATCTGACACAGATCTCAACTCCATTGCTCCAGATATCATTTTGTTTAATGGTGGATTCTTTGCGTCTGATGTTCTCAAAACCCGCCTCCTGCAAGTGATGTCCAGTTGGTTTGGCAACGATTGGAAACCTCATGTTTTAGACAACGACCGGTTAGACCTTGCGGTAGCTCGCGGAGCCGCGTATTTCGGAATGGTTCGTCGCGGCGCAGGAGTTCGCATCGTCGCTGGATTGGCTCGAACGTACTACGTTGGAGTCGAAACAGAAGATCAAAAACCGGCCGCATTGTGTCTCATTTCTGCGGGAACAGAACCCGGCCAAACGGCCGAAATCGACCGTCGCTTCGAAGTCAAAACAGGCCAACCTGTCGAATTTCCAATCTACGTTTCGAGTACTCGCCTCACAGATCAACCATCGTCGTTGGTGCCATTCGACGAAGAACAAATGTCCGCGTTGCCCGCCATTCGCACCGTGCTACAAACAAAAAACAAACAGCAAACCACGATCGAAGCCAGCCTCACCGCAAAGCTTACCGAAATCGGAACTCTGGATGTTTGGTGTCAGCAAGTCAGTGAAACGAAAACCAGTAGCGACCGTCGCTGGCAGCTTCAGTTTGATGTTCGCAGCGCCACAGAAACCGATCGAAAAGCTCATTCAGGCACCGCAGAACAAAGCGGTATCGTCGACCAAGAATCCGTTGATGCAGCGACCCTCCTGATTCAAGCGGTTTATCAAGACAACGGTGTTGAAAAACCCGCCGCACTCGCCAAAGCCATCGCAGCAAAACAAGGACAGTCTAGAAAAGACTGGCCGCCTTCACTCCTCAGATCCATGTGGGCCGCTTTGATCGACGTCGAAACAGGACGACGTAAATCTGCAGCTCATGAAATGAGATGGTTGAACCTGCTGGGCTTTTCGTTGCGCCCCGGTTTCGGCATGGCGGCTGATGATTGGCGAGTCGCCGAAACCTGGCAAAAACTTCGCAACAAGCTGGCCTTCCGCTCAGCAGAATCTGTCACCGAATGGCGAATCCTCTGTCGTCGGATCGCCGGAGGACTCACCGCAGGCCAACAAAATGAATTGGCTTCTCCGATCTTGGCATTGATTCGTCAACAGCATAAACAGATCACAACAGGGCGAGGCAAAGCAGGCAAGTACGCCAGCACCAATCATGAAGCGGCCGAAATTTGGAGAATGCTCGGATCACTCGAATTGCTCGATCGACATACTCACGTGGAACTGGGCAACATAATCTTAGACTTTCTGCCTCGAAAAAAATTCGAACCCATTGCCGACGCTTTGATTTGGGCACTCGGAAGAATGGCAAGTCGAGTTCCCATGTATGGTCCACTGAATAGCGTGCTGCCCGCATCGATTGTGGAACCATGGGCGGAACGGTTGATTGATGTGGCCGACACACAACTTCCCGTCACTCACCTTGCCTTAATGCAGATGGCTCGCAAAACCAACGATCGTTTTCGAGATCTCTCAGACAACGTCTGCCGCAGTATCGTCAAAGAACTGAAGCGAACAAACGCGGCCGCACATCTGATTTCGCTGATTCAAAATGTGCAACAACTGCAGTCAGAAGAAGCATCAGCCGTGTTCGGAGAATCACTGCCCGCAGGTTTAAAAGTCCGATAGCCGTAACAAACAGGTGTCCCAATCAAGCCGTTGCGTTTTGTCGTCGCACTGTTGTCGTCGCACTGTTGTCGTCGTTTGGAATACTCGCTGGGGACGCGAGTACTGGAGACGCGAATACTGGCCGGGGTGAGGGGGCACAGGCTGCGGTGGAGGTTCATGACTGAAGCTTGCGGCTAACTTCCCGATGCTGCCAACGACAACGAAAAAACTCATCTCAGCACTTCCGACGCTGAAAACCTCGGTACGAACGACAGAGATTCCGAGATCCACCTCCGTGTCGATTTCCGAGCCAACCCAACGGGCCAACGGCCCAGCAATTTGCCTAGCCTGGGCTGCAAGCCCAGGTGCAGGTATCCTCATCATGATCAGGGCCAACGGCCCGACCGTTTGCCAAATGGCGAGGCCGTTGCTGGCCCTCAAACGCATCAAAGCAAACCACAAGAAGCTCGCAGCGTGAGTTTCGAAGTGACGATCTTTGTTAGTAACCCGAAGCGTGAGCGAGGAAAATTCATCTCGCCCCTCCTCTCAATGCGCCGCTCTATTCAACAAACCATCCCTCCACTGTTACACTTCTGAAACAGAACTCCTCACTCTTATCAGGAAACCAGCCATGAAGCTTCTGTCTCGGGTACTCGTGCTTGGGTTTGCTTTCGTGTGTGTGACTACCACGGCAAAGAGTCAAACTCCATTTGATGACCCTAATCCCAAACGATATCAACTCACGGCTCGGGCCAGCGAAATTGATTCTCGAGTACAAGCTCATCCAGAAATCGGATTTCTCATCAACAATGCCAATGGCAAACCTGCAGATATCCAGCAAGCATCTGTTGATACATCGGTGGCTCCCAAAGGCCAGCTTGTGATCTGGTTAATGGGATATAACCAAAACCTGTTCACTCGCTGGAATCAATATGGGCTGCACGCGATTCGAATTCATTATGCGCGTCAATGGTTTGGAACATGTTGTCAGGAAAAACCAGTGGGACCAAATTGTCGAGGCAACATTCGACTGGAAGCAGCAACAGGACAAGACTTCAGTGCTGAAGTCAATATTCCCAAACCCGATGGAATGATGGAGCGAGCCTACCAGTTTGTCGTGCATTTAAGCAAAGAAAACCCCGAAGGAAAATGGGAACAGTTTTTAAGCAAAGACGGTCAGGGCTTAAACTGGGAAAAGGTGATCGTGTCCGGCAGCTCTCATGGTTCCACAACAGCGGCAAGATTCGGCAAGTATCAAAAGGTGGCTCGAGTGGTCGCGCTATGCGGTCCTCGAGACAACTATCAAACGTGGCAGTCATTGCCTTCGGCGACTCCAGAAAATCGTTACTTCGGATTTTCACACGTGCTGGATAAAGGTTGGACGGCCGACCATTACTGTCGCAGTTGGGAGATGCTGGGGCTGCACAAATTTGGACCAATCGTCAACGTAGACAAAGTGAATCCTCCGTTTCAAAACACGAGACGTTTGATTACTGATTTCGATGTGAGGGGAGACGTAAAACGAGCTCACGGTTCGGTACAGCCAGGCAGTCGAGCATTCAAAGCAGCCGACGGTTCGTACATGCACGAAGCAGTTTGGGAGTACCTTTATACTCACCCAGTCGACACAGTCGGCCAACCAGTCTCCCCAGATCCCAACTGCGAAAAACACCAAAAGCAATAACCCCTGCAGTTCACATTGCCGTCGCTGAATTCGCCAGAATGCAAGTGAGTCTTGAAACACACGTTGCGATCACGCGATCATCACTCC
>CAYTUE010000008.1:43558-62317 GCA_964441085.1 uncultured Planctomycetaceae bacterium | reverse complement strand
GCGGCTCGTTGAAGGGTAAGCAGTCCACGAGGACTAAGCCCCAGTAAGATACTAGGATGCCGTCGAGTTTCATCTGCAATTCGCACCAGATAGTCTTGCACAGATTCCGCAACAGTAATCTTGGCCACTTCCTTTTGCATACGGCGAAGTTCACCTGTGGAAAGTGATGGCGACTGATCACTCGATTCATCCGCCAGCTCGCCAACTGCTTCTTGTAACATTCGAATTTCGTCAGCTGCAGCCGGGTAACCCACGCTGATTTTCATCGCAAAGCGATCAAGTTGGGCTTCAGGCAAAGGATACGTCCCGTGCTGATCGACAGGGTTTTGTGTGGCAATCACAAAGAATTCAGAACTCAAATCGTAACGTTCTGCGTCCACCGTGACTTGGCGTTCAGCCATCGCTTCTAGGAGCGCACTTTGAGTTCGTGGAGTCGCTCGATTGATTTCGTCCGCCAACAAAATATCGCCAAAGACTGGCCCTCGGCGAAATTCAAATTCGTGCGATTTCTGATTAAAGATATTGAACCCGGTGATGTCACTGGGTAACAAATCGGGCGTACATTGAGCACGAGTAAAATTGCCTCCCACAGCATCTGCCAAAGCTTTCGCTAAAGTTGTCTTGCCAAGGCCGGGCTTGTCTTCCAGCAGCAAATGACCACGTGAAAGAAGACAAACCAAGACCATCTCGATGACGTCTTCCTTGCCTTTCAGGGCAGCATTCAGTCGCTGACGAATACTTTCGACAGATTTGTCACTGACCGTTTCTAATTGTTCGTCTTGAACAGGCATTGTCGTCATCGTTTCTCGCATTGTTCGATTTTCTGTGATGCTTCGTGAATTCTGCAGGCGTCAAACAGCCTGTGAGTGATTTTGAACTTTGATTGATTCTTTCTTCAGGCGTGTTAATTCGCGGAAGCTCAACCGACGGGCAAGCTGGTCAAGTTCTGTCATGTCAAATGTTGAACTTTCGGCGTTGGCGTACACGGCTCGATCAGCGATCTCTGCAAGTCGAGCAAGTTCTTCATGAACTGGCAGCAATGGCGACTGCAGAGACCAGCGTCGTAACGTGGTTCCCGTTTTGCGCCCTAATCCTGCCAGACGCAGACGATGGTCAATTAAAATTGCCAACCGAATCGCTCGACGACGAACAGTCACTTTCGACAACATCTTCCACCGCAAAGTCAGCAGAAATTCTTGAACAAACCTACGGTAGACAAATAACGCTGTTGCCAGCAACAAAATGACAATCAAGAGCACAGCGTTGTCAGCAACGTACGCTCCCATTGCTCGGAGAGTATTCCAAATGCGTGTCAGCAATTTCGGTGGTGGCTGAATGATTTCGTAGCCGGGTGATGGTTCAATGGTCAGCCAACAGCTTGCCCCAATATAAACTTCGCACCACAGATGAGCATCTTTGGCAAGCACGGCTGTGTGTTGTTTCTGTTCGTCATACTGTTCAGGTCGCGCGTAAAACCCACCAATCAGCCGAGTCGGGTAACCCAATGTTCTTAACATCACGGCTGCAGAAGACGCGAACAGGTATTCTGGTCCTCGACGGCTTTCAAACAGAAATTCGGCCACAGGTGAATGACTGTCTGCGGTCACTTGATACGATCGATCCACTTCATAGTTGTCGCGAAGATAGCTTTCAATCGCTTGAATTTGCTGCCACCCTCGAGGCAAAGAAGCAGTGATGCGTTCAGACAACTGCCGAATTTGTTCCCGGTCATCACCTGCTGGAACATGCAGTCGAAAATCCTGGACACCCGTCTCGCTGGGTTTCCGAATGGCTCCGATGCTGGAAATTTTTGCAAGGGCAGACCGATCGACACAACGTGATACAAAGTTGATTGGTGTCATCGATGGAATGGAATCACGATCCAAGGAAACAATTCCACTATCACACACGCTGTACATGTCGGCTCGATCAACCAAATCAATGCTGATGCCAACAGGATGTGCGGGAACTGGAATCACGTTGCCACCCAAATTTGCTGACTTCAAACTATGCGTTTCTGTACCGTCAAAGATTCCAAAACCTCGGCCATGTTGCGGCACCTTCAGCCAGTTCCGGCCCTCGGATTTTTCAAGAACAATATTCTCACAAACTTCTTCGTTCAAAGGCGCCCATTCGATGCCGTTGAAGAATTCGTAAACTTCAGTCTTCAGATGCAGCGGTGTTCTTCCTGCGATATAAAATAAGGCGTGTGTTTCCAGGTCGCGGATACGTTTTTTATCGCTCTGCTTTTCACTTCGCAGCAACGAAAACTCACGACCTGCTTGCTTTGCTTCTGCCATCACTTGGTGAATGTGCTTCAACAGGTCGCTCGACAGTGCAATGGCTCGCTCTTGCTTCTTCATCTTCCGAGGTGGTTCATCGAACGTGTCGTTGAATACGTCGTACAAGCTAGGCTTTTCACTGTCCATAAACGGAGCATCTTCCAACGCCGCGAAGCTCTTGATATTTTCATTCCCAGCAATCAGTGCGTCGCCATCGTTTACGCCACCGCGAGAATAGGGATCGTATTTTCCCGTTCCACCAGAACTTGGCATAAAGCCTTTCAAAGCCGTAGTCACGGTGTTGGCACCCAATGCTCCAACCCCCATCAGTGCAACCAGTGGCACAAGTGCAACCGCCACCAAACCCCACTTCGGACGTTTCGAACGATCGGTTGCCAGCAATCTGCGATCAACGGTATCCCACCATGATGCCACCAACCAGACAATGGAAGTCAGAGCAACCAGAACGGTTAAAGGAATCAGTCCCGGAGCATTAGAAATGGTGCAACAAAAAATCGTCATAAACACAGCAATGATGACTGCCAGACGCTGAAAACTGATGCGAAAACCACAAACCGCCAAGGCCAACATCAAATTACACTGGCTGTGCATCACCAGCATTTCAAAGGAATGCCCACTGTGAAACAACAGCCTTTGAATCGGTTCACAGATCAGGCTTAAGCAAGCGACCATCAATAAGATGGGGACTAAAACACTGGACTGATGCAACACGTGAATCCGCACTCGGAAATACATGGTTGCCAACACCACCAAAATTGTTTGCATGAGAATTTCGAACACACACCAAAAAGTGTGTTCGTGGTTGTCATGTTCGGTCAGCGTGAAAATGTAGGCCGCTAGTAACGTCAAAATGACGCAAATCGCATGCAATCGTACGCTTGTTACCAACGGTTCATCGGTTGCAGCCGCAGCAACAGACGAACGTACCGGACGACGTTCACCAATCTTTCGGGAGGCAATTTCAACCGGCATGACAGGCTCCTCGCCAAAGTTTCGGCAACTCGTCGACGAACACTTCATCATCCGTCACATTCAACCATGCAGTCGTTGGCGAATGGCCGACAAGGATCTGATGCGCGTGGCCTGTTTGCTTTCCCGCTTCTGTCGTGACCAGAATCTCAAAACCGCGCCCTCTGGACGAAACAGAGAATTCATTGGGCTCCACATCAGCGACTGCCAATGCATCCATGGCTTGATGAAAACTGCTTGCGCTATCACCCACAACCAATCGTTGATTCCCCAGTAGCAATTCGACGCGAGCATGCTGCTGGTGCAACGATTCACAAAGACTGGCTGCGGTTTTCACAGCCAGTTCCACCGTGGATTTGCGGGGGGATTTGCGGTCCGAATCGGGATGACTGGCTTGCGACAGGTCCAAGACAACTTTAACGGATGTCATTGCGGGAGCTTGGCGTTCGGTCACAATCATTGTCTGCTGTCGAGCAGTCTGAGCCCAATGAACTCGGCGAAGGGAATCGCCCGCACGAAACAAACGCGTGCCCATCATGTCCCCGAATTCACCCACGCGACGCTCAGAAAATTGTTCTTCTGTATGCTGCGATTCCGATGCATCTGGCATGCCATTCAAAGCCACCGTTGCTGGCCAAACTGTAAGTTGTCCAGACGTAATCACTGTTTGACGTGCTCGAAACAAACCAAATGGAAAGCCAGTTTCCACTTCCGGTGTGGCGTTCGGGTACAAACCTCGACAAGTTGCCTGAAAGGGCCACGAGTATTCCACGGTAGACCAACCAGGCACACGAGCCAACGACACACCTTCGTTCCCATCGGTGCTGCCGTTTTGAGCAAACCCCTTGATCAGCGATAGCCCCCAAACTGGAAATGGCAAACTGTTCTTCATCAACAGACGAACAAGGACGGGTGTTCCCATACGAGTTCGAGGAATATCAAAGCACACTCGACACTCGATTCCCCGAATCGCAACCCACGGCAGAACGACACCGATTCCGAAAACCATCACCAGAAGAGCTGTTAAAACCAACACGAGTGGATTGAGAAAAATCCCACACAACAGCGACCCCATGATCGCCAGCAGCAGCAACCAAAACGGGTTCTTCAGCCAATAGACATAACGATTAACCCACGCGCAATAATCTGTCGATAAGACATCGGAGATTTTTTGAGCCTTCTTTTCCAGTGATATCGTAGACATCTGATAACCTGAGCAAAGACGAACGACCAAATGCACCCTGTTTTCTCGACCAAGCACGCTGCTTCGATAGGTAAAAAACAGGAAGGAAAGAGTCCTTCACTGCGAAAACCACAGTGAGCTGGTGGCACCTTAAAGGCAATACAAACCAGCGACTCAAAACGACGGAGCAGATCAGCACAACAGCTCACCATCGGGCACGGAAACCAACCAGTCAAAGCTCGCAGCAATAATTGCTCCACACAGGCCAGTGCGATGCTGCGCACACAAATTCAGCGCAGCAGACTTTCCGAGAAGGTGAAGAGGCTGATCAGCCGATCGACGGCGGTCCGCGGGGATCCGCGGGGATCAACCGGAAACAGAACCTGAATGGTTACTGTTGATTCGGGAGCCCAAATGTTGGCGACAACGATCTGCGATTCTGCAGGCAATCCCACAATCTGAGCACACTGCGTCACGTGAGAAAGCACGCTGCAGATCACACAGTCATGTTCGTCATGACCATCCGGCGATTCGCTGTCGTTCGGGACCTGAGGTGTGTTCTGCGAATGATGTTCGCAACCAAAGAGGCAGGGCCGTTCAGATGGTCCCGAGTTTTGCTGGGATACGTGGCAATGCGAAGAACAACAGCCACCACATTCCTGCCCCAGATGAACCAACTTCCCAAACAACAAGACACCCACAGCCATGATCGCTAACCAGCGACCGGCATTTGTGAGCCTTAATGTTGGAATTTGACTGGTCATACAAACAGTTGAGACAGAAAAACAATGTTGGCTGAAAGAACATCAAAACACACGAAATGTGGTTCGGTCAACCATTAACAGGGCTGATTCATCAGATCTACACAATGTTCTAACATGTCATCTGCAGACCACCTCAACATGTATTTACGTAATCGCACACGGAAATTACGGGGAAAAATGTCGGTTCGGTCCATAAAACGCAATGTTTGCCTACCCACGATGGAAAACACGCCATGTTGCAATCAATGAACCACGCATCAAGTCGCAGGCCACAGGCTATGTCCATTCTTGAATGGACTTCACCTGAGGTTCGGGATTGTCAGCCAAAGCTTCCAAAGCTTCGATCACGGCCAAGCAACCTGGGAGTGTGGTCACACAAGGAACTCGGTAAGTCACACTGGCAGACCGAATGCGACCTTCGTCTGTGCGAGCACCTTTGCCGCTCGGCGTATTAAAGATGAAATTGATGTCTCCATTGGCCATCAAGTCCAAAAGGTTGGGGCGACCTTCCTGAAGCTTCTTCACCACGTCAACTTCAATTCCTGCTTCTTGAAATGCCTTAGCCGTTCCTGATGTGCAAACGATACTGAAGCCCAGATCGATCAACTTTCGAGCAGGTTCAACAATCTTCTGTTTGGCACCCGCCGCCATGCTGATAAAGATTTTGCCCGTACTCGGCAGGTTGGCTCCTGCCGCCGTTTGAGACTTCGCAAACGCCGTTGGGAAATCACGATCGATGCCCATCACTTCGCCCGTCGAGCGCATTTCTGGACCAAGAACAATATCGACACCACTAAAGCGGCTAAACGGGAAGACACTTTCCTTCACCGAAACGTGAGTCGGCACAATTTCGGATTCAACACCTTGTTCCTTCAAACTAACGCCCACCATGCATTTCGCGGCAATGCGAGCCAACGAACGTCCGGTTGCCTTAGAAACAAAGGGAGACGACCGACTGGCGCGAGGATTCACTTCCAGCAAGTACACAGTAAATTGATCATCTTGATTTACTTTCACGGCGTACTGAATATTCATCAGCCCACAGACCTGAAGTTCTTTGGCCAGTTTATGAGTCGCATCGCGAATTTCGTTGAGCACACTGTCTGGCAAAGAATGCGGAGGCAAGACACAGGCCGAATCACCTGAATGAACGCCCGCTTCTTCAATATGTTCCATAATGCCACCCACAACCGTGTGGGTACCATCACTGATGGCATCAACATCGACTTCGATGGCGTCTTCCAAGAACTTATCAATCAACACGGGCTTTTCTGGAGACGCATCCACCGCTTCGGTCATGTACCGAACCAAAGAGGGTTCGTCGTAGCAAATTTCCATTGCTCGACCACCAAGCACGTAACTCGGACGTACTAAAACCGGGTAGCCAATACGATCTGCATTCGATCGAGCACCTTCTGTCGTGGTCGCAATGCCGTTGGGTGGCTGGCGAAGATCCAGCTTATGCAAAATTTCTTGAAAGCGTTCTCGGTCTTCTGCTGCATCGATCATATCGGGGCTGGTCCCAATGATCGGGATCCCTGATGCTTCCAACCCTTTTGCCAAATTCAAAGGAGTTTGGCCTCCAAACTGAACGATGACTCCGTCTGGTTGCATGCGGTCGCACACATTCAATACGTCTTCAAGTGTCAAAGGTTCGAAGAACAGATAGTCAGACGTATCGTAGTCTGTTGAAACGGTTTCTGGGTTCGAATTCACCATTATGCTTTCGATGCCCAGTTCTTCCAACGCGAACGCAGCTTGGCAGCAGCAGTAGTCGAATTCGATTCCCTGCCCAATTCGGTTCGGGCCACCGCCCAAAATCATGATGCGTTTTTTCCCTGGTTCCTTCGCTGGAGTTTCGTCTTCTTGTTCGTAGGTCGAATAGTAATACGGCGTATACGCTTCGAATTCAGCCGCACAGGTATCCACCTGCTTGAAGGTTGCTTCAATCCCCAACGCCTTGCGACGGTTGCGAATTTCAAGTTGAGAAGTTTCCCACCAGAAGGCTAACTGAGCATCGCTGAACCCATCCTGTTTGGCTCGACGCAGCAAATCTTCTGACGCATCTTGCAAACGGCCGGCTGCTCGAATTTCGTCTTCCAACTGAACCAATTGTTCCAGATTGCGCAGGTACCACGGATCGATATCTGTGGTCTCGTGAATCTGTTCGACCGTCATTCCAAACTTCAACGCATAACGCAGGTAAAACATGCGATCTTCGTTGGGAATCGACAGCTTGGAAATAATTTCGTCTTCGCTGGGCTGTTTGTCTGTTGCCCACAGATCTTTTTTGCCGCCGCCTAAACCGAAGTGGCCAATTTCTAGGCCGCGCAGTGCCTTCTGCAGTGATTCTCGGAACGTTCGCCCAATGGCCATCGTTTCGCCAACAGACTTCATTTGAACGGTTAATGTCCCGTCGGCTTCAGGAAATTTTTCGAATGTCCAACGAGGTATTTTTGTGACCACGTAGTCGATTGTTGGTTCGAAACAGGCCAAAGTTTCTTGAGTAATATCGTTCTTGATTTCATCCAAGCGATATCCCACAGCCAGCTTGGCTGCAATTTTAGCGATGGGGAAGCCAGTTGCCTTAGACGCCAACGCACTCGAACGACTGACTCGAGGATTCATTTCAATAATCGTCATGCGGCCAGTGTCTGGGTGAATCGCAAACTGAACGTTGGATCCTCCTGTTTCGACTCCAATTTCTCGCATGCATGCCAGAGTCGCATCACGCATTCTCTGGTATTCTTTGTCTGTCAAAGTTTGAGCAGGAGCCACGGTGATGGAATCGCCCGTGTGAACTCCCATCGGGTCGAAGTTTTCGATGCTACAAATGATGACCGCGTTGTCAGCACAATCGCGCATCACTTCCATTTCGTATTCTTTCCAGCCAAGAATACTTTCTTCTAGCAACACTTCGCTGATCGGTGACAGAGCTAATCCGTTGCGAACACTTTCTTCAAACTCTTTCCGGTTGTACGCAATTCCTCCCCCAGTCCCGCCTAGCGTAAAGCTGGCTCGAATAATGATGGGAAGGCCAATTTCATCAAGCGCTTCCATCGCCTGATCCATGTTGTGCACAGTGGAACTTTTCGGAACATCCATTCCGATTTTCACCATGGCTTCTTTAAACGCTTCGCGTTCTTCCGCCTTTTGAATGACGTCGCGTTTGGCTCCAATCATTTCCACGCCGTACTTTTCCAGCACGCCGTTGTCCGCCAAATCCATGGCGGTGTTCAAACCCGTTTGCCCACCCAGCGTCGGCAGCAACGCACATGGGCGTTCTTTTTCGATGATCTTTTCGACGTACTGCCACGTAATCGGTTCGATATACGTGCTATCAGCCGTATCGGGATCCGTCATAATGGTGGCGGGGTTGGAATTCACCAACACCACTTCGTAGCCTTCTTCGCGAAGAGCTTTACACGCTTGAGTCCCCGAATAGTCGAATTCACAGGCTTGACCAATCACAATGGGACCGGAACCGATGATCAGAATTTTTTTAATATCGTCTCGACGTGGCACGAGCAGAATCCTGTGAAAACCAGCAACACAAGCGTCCCCTATTTCCGTTCCCCCTGTTCACAGAGAAAACACTTATCTGCAGCGCAAAAAAACACCCCGAAGGCTGCTTTCGATTGAATGTTCTGATTCAACCGTTTTGAGCGGCAGTCCAGCATGAGGCAGGACGCGCAAAATTTCGAGCAGGTTAACAGCATATTTTCCATCAGCAACATGCCGGGCGAAGTGTGATCAGAATTCAGACCGAACATTGTCTGGTTCTCAATTTTTGGTCTGCCAATCCAGCCAGCGAAGGCCGTCATCTGGAATTTCAGCCCGGAAACACCCTCAACACAGACGAAATTGGTGGTTGTGGCAAAATGTTCTAGAATTACCGGTGACAGGGGCAAATTGCGGCTCCTCAGTGTTCTTGTTCATGCCAAGAGAGAAGTCCCTTGCCTCAAAAACTGATTATTGACGCCGACCCAGGGCTATGCGACGCCTTTGCCGTCTTAGTGGCTCTTGTTGACCCTTCCATCGATGTGATTGGAATGACGGCAACCGCAGGCTCTGTTTCAGGCCACCAAGCATGCCGAAACCTCCAGTTTTTGCTGGAATTGGTGGACCCATTGAAGCACCCCCGAATCGGATATTCTGATCTCCCCGCTTTACTGCATTCCAGCGAAGGGGCAGGGCATGTGACTCGGCATTCTTTATATGGACCAAGCGGCCTCGGAGACGTCACTCCAGAAGTGCCCGAACTGCACAACCGCAAAGAATCCGCAAAGCTGATTACAGAATTGATTCGGCAACATCCTCACGAAGTCAATGTGCTGTGCCTTGGCCCGCTCACCAATCTCGCAGCTGCCTGCGATCTCGACGCCGAACTGCCAGAATTGGTTCAGTCCATTGTGTGCCTCGGAGGAGCTCATGATGCAGTCGGAGACATCACAGCAGCAGCGGAATTCAACATCTGGGCCGACGCCGAAGCAGCAGCCGATGTTTTTCACTTAGACACGGCAGCCACCTTGGTTCCTTTAAACATCAGTGCAAAACCTGTTCTTACGTTTGATGACGTAGACGCCTTGGCTGATCTGATTGAATCCGCAATCAATGGCAGCGTGCTATCCAAAATGCTTCAGTTCTTGCTGCTTGCGAATCGCCAACACCTCGCCTTCGAAGGAATCGCACTGCACGCTGTTGCCGCCTTGGCAGTCGCCACCAAAGCGGAACGATTTTCTGTCACACCTGTCAAAGCTGAAATCGAAACCAGTGGCCAACTGACTCGAGGCATGACAGTGATCGACCGCCGCCAAACAGCCAACCGTCAAACCAATATCGACCTTGTCACATCCATCGATGAACTTGGGATCGTTGACTATTTTTCTCGAGGTCTTCGACGAGCCGCCAAATAGCGCCCCAACAAACCAATCTCACACCAACTTTTCCTTCCTTCAGCATCAGAACATTTTCATCATGCCACCATCGCCTCGCCTGTGTACTTTGGAAAGCCGTCGCGCAAACGAAATGGCGATGCTGATTCACAAGTTCGGAGGCACTCCCGTTTCGGCTCCTTCGATGAAAGAAGTCCCGCTCGACGAAAACCAACCTGCCATCGAAACCATCACTCAGCTGGTGCAGGGCGAGGTGGATGCTCTGGTTTTGATGACAGGCGTCGGCACAAATGCGATGTTACAAATCGCAGAATCTGCCCACGTGAAAGACAGTCTGCTAGAAAAAATGGCGAGCATCCCGTTGTTGGTTCGAGGCCCTAAACCAGCCGCTGTTCTCAAAAAATTGCAATTACAATGGGCAGTGAAAGCCCCGGAACCCAATACGTGGCAAGACTTATTGAATGCGATCAATGACAGCGATGTGCCAATCAATGGCAAGGCAATCGCTGTCCAAGAATACGGCGTTCCCAACCCCGAATTCTATGCAGCACTGCAAGATCGTGGAGCCACCGTCCTACCAATGCCCGTTTATCGTTGGGCTTTGCCAGATGACCTCGCCCCACTGAAAAACGCGATTCAAAAAATCATCGCGAAAGAAGTAGAAGCTGTCCTCTTTACCAGCGCCCAACAAGCTCGCCATCTGCTGCTGGTGGCTGATCAAATGTCAGTGAAATCAGATCTGCATGATGCTCTTCAAAGCACACTGATTTCATCCATTGGGCCAACCTGTTCCGAAACGTTACAAGCCGAAGGCCTGCCCATTCATTTCGAAGCCAATCCTCCCAAGATGGGTCCGCTTGTTCGAGGCACCATGGATCTGCTTCAAAATGAATCGGCAGAATTCGAAGCCACAGAATGAACAAAATCACAGAATGAACAAAGCCGCTTTAGAAAAAATAAAAGACTGCTGACTTTGGCTGCATCTTGTCGATTTCACGTTCCGATTTGTTCAATAGCCGGCAACACGCTACGTTGTTGCTTCGATTCCCACTTGATTTTTTGCTGAGAGAAAATTTCACATGTCTGATGTTAAAATTTCCGTTCGAGACAACGGCCCCTTTCTTGTCACCGGTCCTGTCACTGTGGAAGACGCTGATGGAAAAACGTTTGACGTGGGTGGCAAAGAAACGATTGCTCTGTGTCGCTGTGCTGCCTCCGTAAAACGACCGTTCTGTGATGGTTCACATAACCGTTGCGGATTCGAATCTGCTGAACGAGCTGAATAGAAATCAAGGCCCGGCGGTTAGCAAATGACCGGGCCGTTGGCCCTGATTGGTAGTGATTGGTGATTTCTGTCCCAGCATGTTGGGCTGGGACAGGCAAATCGCAGGGCCAAGGACCCGCGTCATCACATCGCGGCCAATGCCAATCCTGTGCCAAGATCGAACCAGGCCGATCAAACCAGGCCTTCTGAAAAAGATCGTCTCAACTAAACCTTCTGAAAAAGACACCGACAATGTGTCAGCCCCCTTTGCGGTCAGCAGCAAATTTCAGACAACTTATTACGAGTCACTTCCTCCACAATATCAGCCCCTGCATGTCATCACTTGCCAAAACCCATTGAATCCCATCCCACATTCACTGTCACAAAACGATGATCAGAACCGACTGAATCACCAATTGTTCGTGACACACACACCAACTGGTCAGACAGTAAGACGTGATCTAGCACCAACCCAAATGGAAAGGCGGGCCAACGATACCAAGTTGGTTGAAACAGACCTCCTGCAGTCGTCTGGTTTAACTGTGAGTCATTTAAGAAGGTTGTAAAAACAGGAGACCAAGGCGTCAGATTGAAGTCGCCCATCACGATCACAGCAGTATCGGCAGCCTGTTCTTTTTGCTGTTTCACATGCTTCGCAATCAGATCCAAGTGCCGGTTGCGATGTTCAAAATTCTGCCTGCCAATCGGAGGCAACGTGTGTACTCCCACAATGTGAAACGTCTTCTCACCCGCCTGGACATCACCAATCACAGTGGGAATCGAATCGTCCGTGAGAAATTCAATCGACGCATTGTCTAGCGGCAAACGCGAATACATGCCGATTCCAAAATTGCCTCGATCAGCAGGGAATTCAATGAAGTGAGGATAGTCTGTGACGAAGCGATCCTGAAGATGCTTTGCCAGCCCAAAACTGAGTTCAGAAACAACCACGATGTCACATTCACTGTCTCGAAACTGACGCTCGATCTGATCATAATTTTGATTGTTGGTGAATACGTTTGCTGCCATCACCGTGATGGTCGCAGGAAGAGTTGCGTCAGTGCGACTGACCGCAGTCGGCATGACAAACCAACTCACATGATAAGCAGTCAGCAAAACCAATAACAAAAAAGTCTTCCAACAACCGTTCAACAGAAGTCCCAGCGCTAACACGACAGCAGCAATCACCAACTGAATTCGCAGGTTGGCGAGCAAATCAGCAAACCACCAACCGGGCCAAAGCAAAGGCAGTAAAGCCAATAACAAATAGCCAACCGTGATGGACAACACGATGGCAGACCAACGAATTGTGGGAGACAACAAAGTCGTATCCAATAATGGTTCCGCACGGGCTTTTGCAGTGTGATTGTCGGAAGCTGGTAGGTCTTCATTCCCCATTTGAATCATCGCCTCGTTCTGCTTTATCAACTGCCGTTCCGTGTTGTCGATCTTAATCAAAGAATCAATCTCACGACGTAAAAAAACAGGTCAACCTTGTTTGGCAGACCTGTTTCATTTTTTACTGATTCAACCACAAAGACTAGACGTCTTTGTCATCGATCCATGACATCATACTTCGCAGTTCTTTTCCAACCGCTTCGATTTGATGAGTACGTTCTCGTCGACGAGTGGCAAAGAACGACGCTTGGCCCGCTTTGTTTTCCAACAGCCAGTCTCGAGCAAATTTGCCAGACTGAATGTCTTCTAGAACTCGCTTCATTTCGGCCTTCGTTTCATCGGTCACAATTCGAGGACCGCTGACGTAGTCACCGTATTCAGCAGTGTTCGACACGCTGTATCGCATGTAGTTCAGACCGCCCTGATAGAACAGGTCAACGATCAACTTGAGTTCATGCATGCATTCGAAGTAGGCCATTTCTGGCTGGTAGCCAGCTTCAACCAAAGTTTCAAAGCCAGCTTTAACCAAAGCAGAAACTCCACCGCACAGAATCACTTGTTCACCGAACAGGTCGGTTTCTGTTTCTTCTGCAAATGATGTTTCGATGACTCCACCACGAGTCCCACCGATGCCCTTGGCGTATGCCAAGGCCAGTTGTCGAGAACTTTCAGCCGCTCCATCGCTTAAAGCAATCAAGCTTGGAACTCCGCCACCTTTTTCGTATTCGCTACGAACCAAGTGCCCTGGACCTTTGGGAGCAGCCAAAGCACAGTCAACACCTTCTGGCGGAACAATCTGGCCAAAGTGGACGTTGAATCCATGAGAACACATCAACAAATTGCCCGGTGATAGGTTGGGCAAAATGTCGTTTTTGTAAACGTCGCCTTGAACTTCATCTGGAAGTAAAATGTTGACCAAATCGCCTTGCTTCGCAGCTTCGGCAGCAGACACAGGTTCAAAACCATGGCTTTTTGCCAAGTCGTAGTTTGGTCCGCCAGGACGTTGTCCAATGACCACTTCACAACCACTGTCGCGAAGGTTTTGAGCCTGAGCGTGTCCCTGACTTCCATACCCGATGATGGCAATTTTCTTGCCCTTCAAGAGGCTCAAATCAGCATCATCGTCGTAGTAAACTTTAGCGGCCATTGAGACAGAATCCTGTTGAGTAGAATGTTCTTGAAAAAAGTGTGTGCCAAGCTGTGCAAGCTGGCTGTCATAGTCAATTAGGTTGATTGGCCTGCGATTGGCCAATCATGGCAACTCGATAAAAACCGATGGATTCGTCACTCCGATTCACACCCACTGCAGGCAGTTGACATCGGCGAATCCGAGAAAAGAAAGTCAACGCTGTGACTAGTTTTCTGTGAGAGCTCGCGTTTGAGCCATCACTTCGTCATCCAGATCATCGGTAATCGTCTGACTTCGCCGCACTGCGACTCGGCCCGTGCGAACCATTTCCAGAATACCGAATTCACGCATGCGTTCCACAAACGCTTCGATTTTGCCCTCGCGACCGGAAACTTCAATCATGACGTGACCTGGTCCCACATCAACAATACGACCTCGGAAGATATCCACTAATTCACGGACTTCAGACCGAGTCTTGTTTTCCGCCTTGGTGCTGACCTTAATCAGCATCAAGTCGCGTTCGACATAATCTTCGTTGGCGTAATCTTGAACCTTGACCACAGTCACCAGCTTTTCCAACTGTTTGCGGACTTGATCAAGCACTTTTTCATCGCCATTGACCACAAAGGTCAGACGAGAAAATGCATCATTTTCCGTCGCACCAACAGTCAGACTATGAATGTTGTAATCTCGGGATGCCAACATACCGGAAATATGAGCCAGTACGCCTGGCTTATTCATGACAAGTGCAGAAAGAACGTGACGCATAGTGACGCGAACGCTAGTGATGTGTGTCGAGGACAGTTGGGACCACAGCGAAAACGAATCGCAAATCTTCTGAAAGTGTGTCCGAACACTTCTAAGATCAAACGACGATGACTTTCCACACTGCAATCCAGGCGAACCTCATCGACGTTTTGAGGCTGATCAAGCCGATTCAGACAGCTCCAAATGAAGGTGCCTTGAGACGCGAATCGACATGTCAGACAGAGTCTACGGCCGCATATTCAGCTGAGCAACTGCTTGTCCTTGTTCCTACGAAGTTCCCACGACGTGAGAAATTGGAAGATTGATTGAATAACGGCAAGAAATTGATCCCAATTGCGATTCACAGATCAGCAATTTGCGACCTGATTCCTGCAGATTCCAAACAACAGCCCCACAGTTTTGGACTGCCCGCACCTCACAATCCCCAGAAAAAGCTGCTGCTGGCGTAAGTGGAAGGACGTCGAACAAAACAACAACGAACATTTGGCAAGACCACACCACGTTGTCATGATGTCCCTGCAATCACCTTGCATGAGTCAAAATGGGATAGATACCCATCTTTCCACACCACGACCTTCTCCACACCACGACATTGGCCTCAGCGAACAAGACAAATCCATGGGACTATTCGCAGGCACACAATGGGATCGACCTCCTCACTGCGAACGCTGCGAACTTCCAGAAACGGAATGCACTTGCCCCGCATTGCCCGAACCGGCTCCCCCGACCGTTCCTCCTGAAAAGCAAACAGCACGCCTTTCGCTGGAAAAACGCAAACGAGGCAAAATGATGACCGTCGTTGCTGGCCTCTCACCCGACGCCACAGATTTGGCTCAATTACTTAAAGATCTTAAAAACCATTGTGGTGCTGGTGGCACGCTTTCTGAAGCAGGAATCGAAATTCAAGGGCGGCAGCTGGATCGCGTGCGCGACAAGCTGAAAACAATTGGCTACAAGGTGAAGGGCTAAGCTCACCACGAAAAACGGCTCCGCGCAACCGCTTATTCCGTGAGCGAGAAAATCCTTGTCAATTCTTCGTCGGAAAATACTCACGTCAACCCCCCGCACAAAACCAGCCCTCACAATCCGCGCAACTCCCCCCCCAATCAGTACAAGCTAAGCAACCCGAGCTTTCAGAGTAGCCCCACCAATCGGCCTTAGAATGTTAAGACTTCTTCGCTTGAGATCGACAACGTGGAATGCTTCATGTCCCGTCGCCGAAATTCTGTGAATAGTGGTGGCTTGCCCATCAAATACCTCAAAGGAAGAGGGTATTAGCACAATTTCAGCTCAGGGAGGAGCAGTAACAGTGAGTCTCACAATCCGTACAAGCTTGCTTGTCGTAGCAGGTCTGACAATCACATCGCCTGCGGCATTGGCCCAAGATGTGACATTCGAACAGCTCCTTCAGCGACTTCAATCGACAGAACAGCGACTGCAGGAACTGGAGTCTCAAGGAACAGTGAACACGTTTCCTGCGTCCTACCAAAATGGCGCTCCTCTTGCAGTTCCTCCCCCCACAGCCCCAACTGAACCGATGCTTGATTCTGAAGCATCAGAGTCAACCGACAAGTTTGAAGCTCGTCTGAAAAAGCTGGAAGAAGGCTGGGAAGAACTCGACGACGCTTGGTCGGCCTTTGACAAGGCCGAAAAGAAGAAGAAATCAGACGCTGCGAAAAAGCCGACCTTTAAGATCAATGGTCGTGTCCACGCTGACTTTTGGTCCTTCACGAATGACGATGATGGTGAGGGTTTTCTAGAAAACCCCATTGGAACTGCAAACGCAGGTGCGGATCCACAAGACCGCTTTGCTTTCCGTCGAGTTCGTCTGGAAACCAAAGGCGATATCTTCGAAAACATGCTGTGGCGCCTGCAGGTCGAATTTTCTGACCCCAACTCTACTCAGTTTCGAGACGTTTACTTGGGTTTCAAAAACCTTCCCAACAACCAAACACTGTTGATTGGTAACCAAAAGCGACCTCTTGGCTTGGACCACTTGAATAGTAGTCGTTACAACGTTTTCCTTGAACGCCCAAATGTCATCGAAGCATTCAATGAAGATGCTCGCCGCCCCGGTGTCGCAGTGTATGGTTATTCTGATGACCTTAAATACAACTGGCGATACGGTGTCTACTACTTGGAGAACATCCAAAACGATGGTGAAGCCATCGGAGATTCGAAACAGCTCAGTGGTAACTTCCGTTTAGCCAGCAGCCCGTGGTACGACGAAACCAGTGGCGGTCGAGGATACTGGCACTGGGCGGTTGCCGGACAAGTGGCTCGTCCCGACGGAAACCGAACAGCTGACGAAGACAACCAAAATGATGGCCGGTTTCGAACTCGCCCTGAAGCTCGCACAACCAATCGATTTTTGGACACAGGACGAATCGATGGGGCAGAATGGTTCCAAACCGCTGCCGTCGAAAGTTTGTTCAACGTGGGACCGCTGCAGATCACTGGCGAGTACCAAGCAACCTTTCTCCAACGAGAAGGCTTCCAAGACGTCAACTTCCACGGTGGCTATGTCTATGTGTCTTATATCCTCACGGGAGAACACATCCCTTACGATCGTAAGTCAGGAACAATTGGACGACTGCAACCTGCCGAGAACTTTTTCCTTGTTGACCGAACTGATGGGTCGACAGGCAGAGGCTGGGGAGCATGGGGTATCGCTGCTCGATATTCATATCTCGACCTAACCGACAAAGATATTCAGGGAGGCGTTGGGAGTTCGGCGACTCTGGCTCTGAACTGGTACTGGAATGCGTATTCGAAGGTCCAATTCAACGCGATCTACGGAAACATTGACGAACGTGATGCCACAACTGGCACCACAGGAGCTGACTACTTGATCTTTGGAACTCGGTTCGCTGTTGAGTTCTAAACAGAGCTGAATTCTAAACAGGGCTGAGTTCTCAACAGATCTGGTCACCTCACTCAACTGGGATTGAGCAAAAAAAAGCAGCCGCCTAACACCGTGCAAAAAACTTGCTCAGTACCAAAACCAACCGTTTAAAAATTTAGAAGCACAATTGGCTACATGCCCCCAACGCAGCCGGTCGCTTAAAATAGGATCTTCCACCATGAAACTGATCGTACCAGCAATGCTGATCGCCATTTCAGCGTTTTGCACTCAAGTTGAAGCCGGACTGTTTTCTTTCTGTCGATCAAGCTGTGGAGAAAATTCCACTCGCTGTTGTGAACCAGAATGCAAGTCTGTCAAAGTCAAAAAGAAGGGCTGGAAAACAGAATGCGAAGAAGTCGTGCTTCCTCCCGTTTGTATTCCGTCTTGCAAAGACATCCTGAGAAACATGTGCCCCGGAAACAGTCACTGTGGATCTAGTTCGTGTGGGCAAGACAGCTGCTGCGAAGCCGGTTGCACACCAGGCTGCTCTCCCTGTGGCCTGCCAACCAAATCTTGTGGCAACGGACTGTTAGGCAAACTGCTGGCCAAGCATGCAAAATGCCGAGTGCGTTGTGTCAGCCGCCTGAAAGCAGACAACCACGAAACCGAAGAAACAAAGATTGAATGGAAAGTTCAACATCGCTGTGGTGGTTGTGCGGTTGACGGATGCACATCATGCGGTGACCACTGCATCATTCAGTAGCAATTCGCTTACTGACTGTTGTTCATCGCCATGACCTCGATGGTCATCGGTATCGCGTGGCACTGTGATTTCCAAAACAGTGATTTCCAAAACAGTGATTTCTAAAACTGTGATTGCCAAAACGGCGATCTCCAAAACAGTGATTGCCAAAAACGAAAACAGGCTGGTCGGATGAATTCCGACCAGCCTGTTTTTTTTGGCGACTGTTCTTCTTATCGCTGGCAGTCCCACTGACGTGTGAACTTAATCAGCGTTCGTGCTTAGATGATCGGATCATCTTCAGTCGGTCGACCACCGCCGCCTGCTCCACCACGACCACCACGACCGCCGCCCGGTCCACCAGCTCCACCACGACCGCCGCCCGGTCCACCAGCTCCACCACGACCGCCGCCCGGTCCGCCAGCTCCACCACGACCGCCGCCTGGTCCGCCAGCTCCGCCACGGTTACCTCCGCGATTTCCGCCTCGGTTACCTAGCA
>CAYTUE010000008.1:39735-43458 GCA_964441085.1 uncultured Planctomycetaceae bacterium | reverse complement strand
CGTTGACCGCGTTGGGCACCACCTTCACCACCGCGTTCGCCTCGTTGAGCTTCAGCTGGTATGGACACCAAGGCGATTGAAAGTGCGGCCGCACAAAACAAAGAGAACTGACGAGAAATACGCATCTGAAAACCTTAGAAACTCAGAAACAGAGACTGATGGGAAACGCACCCATCGGTGCGAGTTTTAGCTTAAACACTCGGAATTCTTATGAGTATCGCCGTTTTCTTCAAATTTTTCTAAACCGGCTCAGCAAACCGATGAATGGGTTCCGGACGACCGGGCCGAAAGCTCTGAGTTTTCCCGAATTCGTAACGTGCGCCTGCCGTTTCCACAACCTCCTGAACGGCCCTGACAGCCAGTTCTTCCAAACGTTCAGGATCGCATGCCACTCGAGCATTCACGACCAATTGTGCTGTTCTGGCCTTACAATTTGATGGTAAAGAAAGCTCCGCTCCGGTTTCGCTACTCACTAAATTCGCAACCCCAAAAAATCCTTCCCACAGTCCAATGGCTTTCAAATGAGCCGCTTCAGCAGAAATCTGAGTTAACGATTCCTGAAGCTTCTGGACAATCCCCAACAACAAACCATCGAGTTCGAACTCATCTTCTGAAGTCACCTGCACGCTACTATTAAGCCAACCCAGTTCCGCTTCGCCATCCGCATACGTGTCGTAGTCGATGTCTAAAATTCGCCCACCGTAATCACCTTCCATCTGCAGACATTCACGAAGGGCGTCAAATCCTTCACCACTTTTGGCGGAAATACGCAAGATCGGACGATCAGGTGCCGCTTCGCGAATCAGCGACTCAAGCTCACACGCTTGTTCATCCGAAAGCTCGTCACAGCGATTCACCAAAACCAGATCTGCTTCTTCGATTTGCTTCTTTAAAATATAAGCAGCCTTCGGGCTGAATCCAGTTCCCGCCTCGTTCTTTAACACTCGACGTCCATGAGACGGTTTTAAAATCACGGCATAAGGCGCAATTTGAAAATCAGCGTTGTACAACTTCTTAATGGGCTGAATCACAGTTGCCACCAAATCCGTGCAACTGCCAACCGGTTCCGCCAAGATGATATCGGGACGCTTTTCTTGTCCCATTTTTTTCACAGTCTCCATCAGCTCATTAAAATTGCAGCAAAAACAGGCTCCCGCCACTTCGCCCACATCGAAACCAAGTGACCGCAATAAATTGGTGTCGACTAAGTCTTCAGCTTGGTCATTCGTCACGATTCCAACCGTCAAGCCCTGTTCCATATAGTCTTTCGCAAGACGAGCCAAAGTGGTCGTTTTTCCAGCCCCCAAAAAACCACCCACCATGACGTAACGAATTTTGTTCATCGTTTGATTCTTTCCCACAAGTAAATGAAGTCCACAAAGCACTTTAGCCAGCTCACCGAAAAAATCGATCGCCGATTCGCAACCACAAACTGTTCCTTCGGAAAACGCTTGCCAGACCACACCCCACGGGATACCGTCCCGCACCAGATACCACCAATCAGACCCAGCAACACGCATTTGAGCGTTTCCAACAAAACGTTTCGCGACCCGTTTTTCAAACGACCGATTTCAACACACTTTTGATCAAAGTCTCCTGTCCCCAATTCACCATGCTCGACCTTGCCGGACTCAACCCACCCCAACGAGAAGCCGTCCAGACTTTGTCTGGACCGATGCTGGTGCTGGCTGGAGCTGGCACTGGAAAAACTCGAGTCATCACGTATCGCATGGCGAATCTCATCCGTCACGGAATTCGTCCCGATCGTATTCTCTCGGTGACCTTCACCAACAAAGCGTCCAAGGAAATGCGCGAGCGAGCCATGTCGCTGCTCCCCAAATCCAAACTCAAACCCGTGGTATCCACCTTCCATGCGTACTGCGTGCGAGTTCTTCGAGAAGACATTGATGCTCTTGGTTACCCCAAAACATTCGTGATCTACGATCGAGGTGACCAAGAATCGGCCGCTCGAAAAGCTCTGCGAGACATCAAAATCGGTGACAAAGCCATGAAGCCGGCAGAGCTACTGAATCGAATTAGCCAATGGAAAATGAACGGTGTCACCGCCGACCAAGCAAGCGAACATCTTGAAACCGACTTCGATTCCTTAGCCGCTATGGCCTATCGTCGCTACCAAAAGTCTTTACGAGCATCAGCAGCTGTTGACTTCGATGACCTATTGCTGCTGACGTCAAAGATGTTTGCCAACCACCCAGAAGTGCTCAAAAAACAACAGTCAAAATTCGACCACGTCCAAGTGGATGAATACCAAGACACCAATGGAGTTCAGTTTGAACTGGTCAAGAACTTGGTCGCGGGACACAACAACCTGTGCGTCGTCGGTGACGACGATCAATCCATTTATGGTTGGCGAGGAGCCGAAGTCCAACACATCCTAAATTTTGGCAGCCACTTTTCGGGCACCAAAACCATCCGACTCGAAAACAACTATCGCTGCACCGAACAAATCATCGATCACGCAAACCGATTGGTGAAACACAACAAAGACCGACACGACAAAACCTTGATTGCTCACAAACGAAACGGCAGCCCGGTTCGCATTCAAGCTTTTGAAGAAGAAGTCAAAGAAGCGGAAAACATTGTTCAAGAAATCAACTACCTGATCAATGAACTGGCTGTTCGTCCCAAAGACGTGGCCATTCTCTTCCGCACCAATGAACAACCTCGATTATTCGAAACCGAACTGCGCCGCCTGAACGTCCCCTATGTTTTAGTGGGAGGACAATCGTTCTTTGATCGCAAAGAAATTCGAGATGTCTTGGCCTATCTGAAAGTGCTGCAAACTCCACAAGACGAAGTCAGCCTGCTACGAATCATCAATACTCCCAGTCGAGGCATCGGGAATGGCACAACCGAAAAACTGATCGCTTTGGCAGTTTCAGAAGCCAAGTCTCTTTGGGAAATTGTCCCTCAAGCCATCCAACAAGGCATTCTTTCGCAGAAGGCTCAAACCAGTTTACTGGACTTTCGAAACCTGCTGTCTCGATATCGTGATCGAGCACTCGAAACACCATCGATGCTGGCTGACACCATTAAGCACATGCTGAAGGCCATCAAATACGATGATGAAATTGATCGCCAATACAAAGATGAATCTCAGGCTGAAGCTCGCAAAGAAGTGATCGCCGATTTCGTCAATAGCATTGGACAGTACGTTGAAAAAGAAAGCCGCCCATCGCTGCAAGGCTTTCTTGAAACAACAGCCTTGATGGACAAAGACGATCAGTCCGACAAAGACAGCGAACTTTCTGATAACGCCGTTCGCCTGATGACTCTGCATTCCGCCAAAGGACTCGAATTTCCTCGAGTGTACCTTGTCGGAATGGAAGAAGGACTGCTGCCTCACAAACGCAGCGTAGAAAGCGATCTGGAAAAAGACATTTCGGAAGAACGCCGATTGGCTTACGTTGGAGTCACTCGAGCCATGGATCATCTCACGTTGACTCGAGCCAAAAGTCGCATGAAATGGGGTAAGCGTCGAGAAGCCGTGACGTCTCGCTTTTTGTTTGAAATGCAATCCGACCCTGGCTCAAAATTAAACGAAGAACATGTGGGCAGTGAGGAAGAAGAAGACAGCTGGACAGACATTCCTCCCGCACCATCCAACGGTCCCATCACCAGTTTGTTTGATGACGACGACGCCGACCCGTTTTAACGGCCAATACCGGCGAGCCATCGTGATCCTTCATCACGCGTCATTGC
>CAYTUE010000008.1:30688-39635 GCA_964441085.1 uncultured Planctomycetaceae bacterium | reverse complement strand
CACCGACATTCACAACTCAATGTCAATCGGCTGCACACCAGCCATTGATTTTTAAAAACTGGTCTTTCCAATAGTAATCGTCCAGTAAGCCTTCAACGCTGCGGCCCATGATCTTCAACGCTGCGTAAACTGCTTCAATCGTGGCAAGTCCTTCACTGGGATCGTCGCTGATCTTTGACACTCGAGGATACGCGGTCTGAATCACGGGCAAACTTCGGACAGGCAAATGCTGGTAGTCAGGCTCCATCTTGGACGCCAAACGCCATGTTCCATCGAGCACAAGCAAGCCTCGATCAGCATCCGATTTCGATAGAACTTCGCCCCCTATCCCCAACCGAACATAATTGGAAAGATCGGTTTCAACTGGTGCTGGGAACTTCACAAACTGAAAGTCATCTCGCCCTCGAAGCGGTTCCACAGAACACTTACTGCGTCGTTCTTTGGGATGGATCACAAGAATGGTAGGAGGCAAACTCACGTTCAAAACAATCAGCAATTAAAACAAATCAACCAAGACAACACAGCACACACAATCAAAGCGAGCATACCAATTGGCTACGAAGCCGACATCTGCTTTTCGGCCAACGCCATCAGTTCGGAAACTTTTTCCCCCAACCGTTGACCTCGAACTTCCTTGCGAACACTTTTCAGGTACTTCATCGCTGCACCCGGATTTTGCGGAATCAACATCCGAGCTTTCCGGAAACGTACTTTCCAGATTTCGCTTTCCATCAAGTGTTGAGCCTCTCGGTTCCGCTGGCTAGTGGCAGCAATTTCCAGCTGGCCTGTCAGCTGCTGCAGCAAATCCGCCTTGTCTTTTTCAGGCAAACTGCTGCCATCAATTTCTGCCAAGACTCGTTCGTACTGCGAAACCACTTCGCTAATGTGATCGAAGGCGATTTCACAGCTCTTTGTCACACTGGTTTGTAAAGCTGTGCGAAATTCTTGACTCGCTTTCGCATTGGCCGTCACACTGGTTTCTTTTTCAAACAGATACGTCGCTTGCAGTTGAGCCGTTAATCGAGCACGTTCTTCCGTCAGTTGCTGCTTCTTTGCAATGGCTTTCTCAGCAGATTTCTTCGCCGACTTCAATCGATATTTCTGTCGTCGATTTTCAGCAATCTCTGGCCACAAGTAGCGAACCGTTTTCATGGCCCCTGTTGACAACACCAAAAAGGCACTTATGACCAAGACAATCACCGCGAAGGAAAGCAAACCTCGCTTCAAATGATGCCACTGAAAACCGGCCGCCTTTTCCCCCACAATATAGATCACCAAAACCGCCAGCAGCGCGAACAACAACACCAGCAAACCAATTCCCAATCCTCCCAGATCTTTGGCTTGTTCTTCAGGTCGTTTTGAAAAATCAGATGACGAGTCGCTCACGGAAGGGATACTCAACTCACTTTAATCAAGATCATATTTGGACACGATGGCATCGTTTTGAATCCGTTCTAACGTCTTTTCAAAGTTATTCAGGATGTCTTCGATCAATCGATCTTTCATCACATCTGGTAGAGGAGACAAGCGAGCTTTTTCCAACGCCGCTGCAGCTGATTCATATGTCTTTTGCAGGTCAGCATTGCGAGAATCAAGGCGATCGATTTCCAAAGCACGCACGGTCGCCTGCACGTAGGTTTTAATCGATTCGGCAACTTCAACAGACTTAGCATCCCAGAAGGCTTTGCTTTCACGAATGGAAGCATCCGCTTTGTGACGGATCAATTCTGTTTCCGTCTCATAAGTCATCTTCGCCTTCTGTAATTCATGAGCCGATTCTGCGTTTCGCAATTTCAGGCGACTGATGACTCCCATCTTTTCTTCGACCACTTGATCGTCTGAAACGGGTTCAGCTTCCGTTCGACTCACCACTCGAACAACGTCATTTTCTGTCGTTTTTTGAGCCGCCTTTTTTGTTCGACTCACTGCCTGCCCTGAATCTGCCTCACGACTCTTCTCGCGTTTTGCAAACGACCGAGAAAGTCGCTGATTCAAATCATCATCGCCAGCTGCCATGACATTGCTTTCTGTGAGATCAGTCTTGAGATATTACAAAAAATGGGGCCAAGCGATTTTGGCTACGAAACAGGTTGGCCTGTGGAACCCATTGAGCGACCGATTCAAAACTTGAACCAAGCCCCAACTCAAATTCTACGTTTCTTCAATCACATAGTCTTCACCGTCAACTGCCACTGTATCACCCGCCTTCAACTTGCGCCCTCGACGCAATTCTTCCTCACCATTAACAAAGACGGCTCCAGACTGAATCAGATGCTTCGCTTCGCCACCAGACTGAACAAGACTTGCTAGCTTCAAAAATTGATCAAGCTTGATTGTTTCTTGAACGGATTCGTCCCTAGGGTCAGTCATTGAAATCTAGCTGTTTGAAAGGAACAGAAAATGTGTTAACCCAAAGCATACCGTGATCTGTTTTCAATTCCCACAAAACGCCATCACAGACCGATCAGAATGACAACGAAAGGGTGACCTAGAGTACAGTTTAAGCCACAAGTGAAAACGACCAACACGAAAACGATGGGTTCAGTGAAGCCAAATTGATCTGCCACTGTCCAGAATTCGAATTTACACTAAAACCTAACGGGCTTACTGCGGCTCAACATCGCGAGACGTTCAATTTCGCAAACCAAATTTTTCACGTACACATAGGGCAACACACCTTGGACACCTTTGAAGCAATTTATCAACGCCGTTCCATCAAGCATTTCGACCCTGACCACGAAATGCCCGATGCAGACGTAAAACAACTGCTGGAAGCCGCCTTGCAGTCTCCCACTTCTTTCAATATCCAAAACTGGCGTTTTATTGTCGTACGAGACAAAGAACGAAAACAGAAACTGCGAGAAGCAGCCTATTTTCAAAGCCAAGTCGAAGAAGCTTCTGCAGTCATTATCATGGCGGCAGACTTGATGGCTTGGGATGCTGACCCAGAACGCTATTGGGTGAATGCTCCAGAAGAAGTGGCCTCTCAACTGGTGAACATGATCGGTCCATTTTATCGCAACAACCCAGAACTGCAGCGAGACGAAGCCATGCGTTCCGTAGGGATTGCAGGCCAAACCGTCATGCTGGCAGCAAAGGCCATGGGTTATGACAGCTGCCCCATGATTGGATTTACTCCCGAACAAGTTGCCAAAATCATTGAACTGCCCGACAACCATGTCTTGGGTTTAATGATCACGGTTGGAAAAGCCCTCAAGCCAGCATGGGAGAAACCTGGCCAGCTGCCGTACAACGAAATTGTTAAAGAAGAAACTTTTTAACGTACCAAAAATGCGACAACAAAATGCTCGCCACGGAACTGGCAAAGCAATCCACGGATCGCAGGATGCAAAAACAAAGCAAGGTACTGTGTTGTCAATCAACAGCACATCCTTTTGAATAATCTTGTCCACGGTCGACTGTCGAAACGATCATTATGTTTTCTGTCATCTGGCAAATCTGGATTGAAATGGCTCCTTGGCTTTTCCTAGGAGCCTTGGTCGCATCGTTGGTACACGTCTTTTTACCATCAGGCTTTGTGAATCGTCATTTTTCTGGACGACTGGGAGTACTCAAAGCGGTCCTGATCGGCATTCCTCTTCCATTGTGTTCTTGCGCCGTGATTCCTGCGGGACTCGGGCTTAAAAAGAGTGGAGCCAGCGACGGCGCAGCAGTCGGTTTTTTAATCAGCACTCCTCAAACAGGCATTGATTCCGTGCTGGTCAGTGGCAGTCTCCTTGGATGGCCCTTTGCGTTGCTTAAGGTTGTCGTCGCTTTGTTAACCGGGCTGGCCGGAGGCATCGCGGCGGGTTCTGCTCGCCAGCCTGCTTCTTTGCTGAATGTCATCGAACCGAAATCACCTACCGTGACGGTAGCTCGCCCGCATCGCGGGACAGCTTTTCGAGACCACTTTTTCATGCTGATTCAGTCTCTTTGGGGCTGGCTGGTGATTGGAGTTTTGATTTCCGCCGCCATTAGCCATTGGATCCCTCAAGATACAATTTCCGCCTTACCGGGCTTCACAGGTTGGCCTTCTCTTTTTCTTGTTCTGCTGATTGCAATCCCACTGTACGTGTGTGCGACCGCTTCTGTCCCCATTGCTGCCGCCTTGGTTGCCAGCGGGTTGCCTCCTGGAGCCGCACTGGTATTTTTGATGGCCGGTCCAGCGACCAATCTGGCGACCATTGGAGCCGTCTATCAAACTTTGGGGCGACGATCTTTGATCGTTTATCTGACATCAATCATTGTTGGAACCCTGCTGGCTGGTGCCTTATTCAACCAAGTGATTTCCACAACAGTCACCTTCACACACTTGCACTCCTACACACCCGCATGGTGGCAAACTGCGACCGCCATCATCTTAGCCGCACTGATCATCAAGTTCGCATTCCATGACGTAAGGCAGTTCTTGAGACGTTTTGGTCCTGCGACTGCCATCACAGGACAGCGATATTCGATCACGGGAATGACGTGCAATGGGTGCGCCGCAAAGCTTCGATCTTCGCTGCTAGCCGATGCCAACATCACTGAAGTGGACGTTTCATTTCCAAATGCAACGGCAACAGTAGCCGGCCAAGTTGCGGACGAACGCATCCTCGAAATCACAGCGCAAGCTGGGTTTTCAGCCAGAGCTTTACCGGCTGATTCGTAGCTAAAATCCCACATGGTCATGCCAAAGCACATCGGCAGATTGGGAAGCCACGCGCCTGGCATCGGCAGCAATCGCAGGTGGAGTTTTCCGGCGACCCAAAATACCCACACGGTTGTTAAAAGCCGTGTCGGGTTTTCCATTTCGTACCCGTCCATCGTGCAGTATTTCTTCTGGAATGACGACGACACGACCAGTCCATCTGCGTCATTCTTATTCCCTCATCCGATTCCTGCCGTTTGATTTATGTTGAGGATCCCTCGCAACTTCAACCATTCTGTGAACGCATTTCGGTTGATGCGAGTGTTGACGGCATTCGTATTGAGCAGCGGAATGTGGCAACAGTGTCTTGTTGCTCAACTGTCCCCACATGCAGCCATTCCAGTACCTCCTGTAAACAGTAAATTGCAGGAAACAATGGTGCCTCCAGACGATTTCGCCAGCCACCCAACTGGCATCAAATATCAAGCTCCGTCCTCAGTTGCAGTATCCACGCAACCGCCACACCGTTCATCGCGTCCGCAGTACAGCTTGCAAATTGATTTGCACCCAGATCAACGCTTCGTCGACGTTCAGCAGCGAGTCCAATGGACGAATCCGGGCACAGTAGCGACATCAGAACTTGTCTTCCAAGTGACTGCGAACAACAAGCTCACCCCCGAAATGATTGCACTGGGTGAACGCACGGTGGAATCTTTGAGACTCAACCCAGCCCATTCCATCGACTACGAAGGGCGTCGGTTTCATTTGCAGTCGGCAACTGTTGATGGAAATGCTGTTGAATCTCGGTTTGATTCCGAACACGACACTCACTTGCACGTCACATTGCCAAACCAAGTTGGTCCCGGTCAATCCGTGACCTTAGACATGCGATTCCGGATTCAAATTCCCAAAGTCATGGGACGTCTGGGACAATACAAGGGAATCACCAATCTCCTGAACTGGTACCCCGTGCTCGCTGTCTATTCCGATGGCTGGCAGCCGGTCCCCTACATTCCATGGCATCAGCCATGGTTTAATGAAGCGGGAGATTACCAAGTCACACTGACAGCTCCAGCGGATCACACATTGGTTACGGGAGGCCATGTGGTTCGTCGCTCTCAAACAGATGCCTCTCGACAAACCTTGGAAATCCAAGGGGCAGGGCTTCGAGACTTCACCATTGTGGCCAGCCGTCGGTTGCGAGTCTTAGAAGGTTCAGCCGAAGGCACTCCCATTCGAGTCTACTATTTTGCTGAACACAAAGACCACGCTGAAACAGTGCTGACAACAGCCGTTGATTCTGTGCAAACGTACACTCGCTGGTTTGGAAAGTATCCGTATCGCGAATTGGAAATCACAGAATCCTACTTTGGTTGGAACGGCAATGAATCTTCAGGTGTCGTGATGATCGACGAACGAATTTTCGATCTGCCAAAGTATGCGTCTCGCTATATCGAACATCTGGCCAGCCACGAAATCTGCCATCAGTGGTGGTATTCAGCCGTCGGAACAAATGGCTACGCCGAACCATGGATGGATGAAGGCCTCGTCACATGGTTTACTCGAGTCCGCATGGAAGATCGCTACGGTAAGGATTCAGATGTCTTGGACTTTCCAAGCTGGGGCCCGTTTCTGCTTCCCAATGTTCCCTACCGCAGTCTTGTTCACAGCGGATACGATTCTTACCGCCGCAAAGGGGGCAACGGTTCAGCACTCGGAACTCTGGATGAGATTGGCCACTTGCATAATCTGTTTTCTCTTGTGTATGACAAGGGAGCAAGAATCACAGGCATCATTCAAAAACAAATGGGGCGAGAAGCATTCTTTGACTTCCTTGGCCAAGTTTACCGTAAGTATCGCTTTAAAATTCTGACGATCAACGACTTTCAAAGCGAGCTAGAAGCCTACACACAGCGTAGTTGGGCGGCCGAATTCCAAGCATGGAAAGCGGGTGGCAAAGATACTGACTTACGCTTGCAAGATGTTGAAGTCACGGAAACCGAAACCGGCTATCGAACTCAAGCCGTTGTTTCTAGCAACAGTCGCACACCTCAGAAAATCGACTTGGGAATTCAACTCGCCGACGACAGTGGCTCAACCTTTCGCATGGCCACAATTTCAGAAGCAAACAACTTACCTGAAGGTGTTTCTGCAAAACAGATTTCAGAAACAGACTGGTTGGTGACCATTGAATCGGATTCAAAACCCGACCAATTAGTCGTTGACCCAGAAGGCACCTACATCGATGGAAACCCATACGACAACGCATGGGGGACGGATGTGGATGTTCGACTCAGCCCGCTTTACACGCCCGTTGACGAAGCTTCGTTAACTCAACCATGGCAGCGCCACAGTGTTGTGACAGGTTTCGGAGTCGACCAAAATGGCCGCATCGGCTTTCGAGCTTCTGCGATTTCATCAAACCGTTTTCGAATTTCACCATTCATCAGCTACACAGCTGCAACCGCCACTCGAAACAACGATCGCTTTTCCGCTGGCGTCGACGCAGTTTTTTACAATTTCCCCAACCCCAATTGGCAGCTGATTGCTCGCTATGAACAAGCATTGCTGACGAATCTTGAAAATGATCCCGGACAACAAGGTCGCATCGCCTTACGACGAATCATCAACTACACATCCAGTTTGATTTATCCCGATTTGGCCTACGTTGATGTGTACGCTCGATTTGGAGACAACTTTTTTCCAGACGAAGACAACACAAATAACCCCGACCCTCGCATCGAAGAATTTGATGATGTCCGAGCATTCGGAGTCGACTTCCACTTGGACTCACAAAAGCCCTACTGGGATCCTGATCGAGGCATTCGAATTGATGCAAATTACGAACATGGTTTCCGAGCATTCGGGGGAGGAGCAACCTACAACCGAGTGTCAGGACAATTCGCTGCCGTCCAACGTCTGAACCACACCACAGGATGGCTTAGCCGCACCAAAGTTGCTGGACGAGTATCGGGAGGCTACGGCTGGGACGACAACGGAGAACACTTCCGTTTTGGAGGCCCCGGACGGTTTCGAGGACGCTCAGCAGATCAGACTGAAGGCAATGCGTTTTGGCTGGGTTCGTTGGAATGGAGATTCCCAATCGTTGGCGACCTGAATTACGACGTCTTAGACAACACAGCATCATTGAAAGGTGTTGATGGATCCATCTTCTATGACGTTGGACGTTCGTATCTGCTCAACGAAGCTCAAGGAAAAGCAGACCACGCTGTCGGAGTCGGCCTGTACTGGCAGATTCCCATCTTAAGCTTCGTTGAAAACTTGACCGTGCGTACCGAATACGGATACTCGGTCACGAACGAAACAGGTAACTTTTGGTTCGGCCTGTATCGAGCATTCTAGAATGCGATCCCAACCAAATGGAAAAACCAGCTGACGGCTTCGCTCTCTTAACAGCAGCCACGATCGTCAGCCACTGGACGTTACTTAAAAACAGTCGGCTCGTTGTCGCTTGCTGAGATCAGTCGTAAAACACCATCTTCAGATCTCTTGGCCACAACGTGAACAGAATCAACTTCAGACACAAACCGAATATCTTCGTCGTAGCCCAGAACAATTAAATTCTGTCCTCCTTGAGACGCTCGAATTGCTTGGTGCAATGGTTCGATTTCTGCACTCCCACGCGGTGTACCACCACACTGTGTACTCCCACGCGGTGTACCACCACACTGTGTATTCCAGTGGTCGATGGCGATCCGAGTGGTATCAGGGATATGCTGTTCTTGAGATCGATGTTTGAGAAGTTCTTTTGCTAAGCAACCACCAAACAGCACATCTTCTGACGTCATTTCGCCATTGGTTCCCGCACAAACAATATCGATATTTCGCACTTCGTTTTTAAGATAGCGAACCACGGCTGTCAGATTTCGAAAGCACCCGATCAAAATTTCGGCTGCTTGTTGGCTGTGATGCAGGGCTCGAGTTCCATTCGTCGTTGTAAAAGCCAACGTCTTTCCAGCAACAACGTCGGGGGAATAATCTCGAGGCGAATTGCCAAAATCGAAGCCATCGATTTTCACGCCTCCTCGTTCGCCTCCGAGTAAACATTCGTTCGGCGCAGCTGCCGCTTTGAGTGCCAACGCATCTTCGATTTGCAGACAAGGAACCACGCCAGATGCTCCGTTGGCCAAAGCTTCAGTCATCGTGGTAGACGCTCGCAAAATATCAACCATCACCACCACTCCTCCCGCAACATCTTGAGGGGAAAACACGGCAGGTAACAGATGAACGTGAACAGCAGACATCAAAACACAATCCAAGAAAATTCCAAACACAACACTTCGCACATCATTGCCA
>CAYTUE010000008.1:27296-30588 GCA_964441085.1 uncultured Planctomycetaceae bacterium | reverse complement strand
TCTGTCGTCGTGACTCTGTGAGGCTGAACGCGGGCTCAAAGAACCTGACGACAGACAGATAGCATACCAAAATCAGACAGCAAAGATTCTGCGTTAGCCCACGGTGCGATGCAGATGGGCGAAGACGAGCGAATAAACGATTTGAGCATGAGCCGGATCATAGCGGTGGCCTTCGTCTCGCAAAAAAGCGTGCTCACCATTGAATTCATGCCACGCAAAATGATTGTCTGCCGCTGCCATCGCATCATAAATTTTGCGACGACCTTCCGCTGGGATGTGAGGATCTTGGCGGCCCCAAATCATCAACATTTCGGCATTCAAGTCCGACAGCCGTTGCAGCGTATTGTCATTTTTCCCTGCTCCCAAACTGCCTTGATGAATGTCTGTCGCATAAAGACAAATGCCTGCTGAAATCTGGGGATGCATGGCGGCTCGAAATGCCAAGTGGCCTCCCAGACAAATCCCCATTGATGCAATGGATCCATGACAAGCAGCATCATTTAAGATCACTTGGACCAAAGCATCGTTATCTGCATCGTATGCCGACACGGACTTGGTCACCTTGAGTGTATTGCCACGCTCGGTTCCCGCTTTGTCGTAAGCAAACGCTTCCCCTGGTTCCGCATACTCATGATAGACTTCTGGAACCGCCACACAGTAGCCATGTCCTGCAAGTAGAGCGGCTGTTCGAGCAATCGGACCCGTCATCTGATAAATCTCAGAATACAAAATCACGGCCGGAACAGGACGATCGATTTCCGGAGCAAACCAATGTGCTCGCATGATGCCAGAAGGCGTTTTGACATCACGATAAGAAACGGGATGAAGTCGCATTTTGATCCACTTCGAAAAACAAAATTATGGCAGCAATGTCGCCGTGCGCTATCATTCAAACGCGACCAACAACGAACGGGCCATCATATGTGATGACACATCGCAAGCCGAATAGAAGGCCCCATCAAAAGTGAACGGCAAGCAGTTTGTTTTTTTTTCGAGCCTGCGACACGTTCAACGGCCACTCATACGGCTCAAGTGGCCGTGTCGCAGCAAATCAATGGTTGCGTAAGGCGATTGTGAAATGGGAATCATAGGACAAGTCCAGTATCCCGAACGCAACCGCAAGGCTGCACACAGACATCAGTTCAAAAAACTACGGCTGAGCAGCCGCACTGAGCGGTTTGCCTTGCAACAACGCGGTGACTGCCGCTTCGACATTTTCCATCGTGACAGCTCCAGCAACTCGCCCCGCTTTGTCGACAAGAAACATCGTTGGCACTGTCACGATCCCAAAGTCTTTGGCGATCTGACCATCCGTTCCTCCAGCATCACGAATGTGCTGCCATGCTCCACCATTTTTTTGCAAGTAGGCATTTAACCCGCTCGCGTCTGCGTCCAGATTCACACCGAGAATTTCAAACCCCGACCGGTTGTACTTCTTGTGCAAAGCATTAAGTTGAGGAAGAGCTGCCGTGTACGGTTGAGCCCACGTCGCCCAAAAAGCAACCAGCGTAACTCGACCTCGATATTGAGTCACACTGATCGGCTGGCCCTGCAGATTTTTACCTGCCAATGCCAAAGGCTTCCCAGCTAAATTTAACCGCTTCAATGCGCCTTGAGCTCGCACTCCGGCATTCGACTGGGCATGCTCTTTCATCAAGGTCGTGTACCAACGTTTGGCATCGTCAATTCGGCCAATCAGTTCAAGGCTAATAGCCAGCTGAACCATGGCGTCAGCCGCATCTTCAGATTCTGGCCACGTCTTGGCAAACATTTCCAATTGCTTTAACCACCACTCCTGAGCGGCTTCTCGTTTCTTACTATCATCGGTCTTTAAACGAACAGCATATTCGCCCAACAACCTTCGGTAGGTGACATAGCCCTGAAGCTTTCTGTCACCCTTAACCTGAGCTTCCAGCGTTTCAAGACGCTTTAATCCGGCATCGTATTCGCCCGTTTGAACGGCCGCAGCCACACCATCTGCGTACTGTTGAATCCACTGAGTACGCTCTGCTTCCGTCGAAGCGATACGAATAATTTTTTCAATTACGTCGGCTCGCTGCTGATTATATCGAGCCAATCCTTGAGCAGTAATGTTTGCAGTGGGACTGCTTTCATCGATCTTTTGCAAAGCCGTCAGGAGCTGCTCCATTTCTCGAGCCATCTCGGGTTCAGCCGTGACACCGGGACCTGTCACCTGAGGCTGCATTAAAATCCCACCGATTTGGATTTGAGCTTCTTCATCCAAAGGGGTTGGCACATGAGTAAGCTTCCAGACATCGCCGACCTGAATCATTTCGCCCACAGAAACCAACTGGTGTTGGCCACTGTTTTCCACGATTGCCATCGCGTTTTGATAGACTTTTAAATCCTGCTTGGCTTTTCCATCTTCGGCAGGAATTAAACTGGGAACAGGCGGGTCAAACCGTACCCACTTCGTTGATGAATTGATCGTCTTGCTACTGCTGAGCATTTTGCGGAGTCTCGCAGCAGGGTCTTTCACACTGTCCAAAAGCTGGCGACCAATGGCATCGGGGATCTGCAAAAACTTAATGTCGCTCGCGTTAATCAACACCGTCGACAATGTCTCTGCATCTCGATTAACCATTGCCGTAATAGCCACTTGAGCGGCTTCTTGAGCTGAAAGAACCTTCCACTCATCAATCCGACCATCTTCGTTGCGATCAAATCCCCAGCGAGTTCCTCCCCAGTTCATCCAGCGATGCTGATCATTCTTCCCGTTCTTATTTGCATCGATGTCACGATACACTTCAAGACCGAGACGATAGTAACGAAAAACGTCTGCTTGGCTGTCACCATTTGTGTCGGTAAATCGTCGTAAAACCTGACCTGCTGGGCCAAAGACAACAAAGCCATTTCCATCGGGAGTCCGCTCGATTTCTCGACGACACTGAGCCAACTGATCGCCTTCGGGTGTGTCGTAGTCGACATTGGGCTGAGTTGGCCGATACGCATTCAATAACTGTGCCGCATCTGGGCCTTGAGCATGGCTCACAGCAGACGACAGGACAACGATGAAGATCATTCGTGATAAGAGACGCATCCCTGCAACTCCACAGCCTAGTTACCAATAAATTGAAGACACCTGCTTCCCAAGAAACAGGCCGTATCCTAGGTCAGATGGCTTCATCCTGTCACTAGCGGTTTTTCACTGCATGCCTGATCGTGCCCTCAATCCACAAAAACACTTGGAAACGCTGACAGCCCAAAACCAAGTCGGGCAGGGCAGATTGGTGTTTTCTATCAAGACGGACGGTCTCGCAGCTGGCCTCGC
>CAYTUE010000008.1:17591-27196 GCA_964441085.1 uncultured Planctomycetaceae bacterium | reverse complement strand
CTGAAATGAAGGCTGAAACAAATTCAGGCCTGATCAGTCATTTTGATTCACCAAAACAGCAATGAAGCACACTGAAATGAAGCACACTGAAATGAAGCACACTGACATTAAGCACACCGACATTAAGCACACCGACACCTAGCGTCCTGAATCAGTCGACAAAGCGCTGGGCTTTGTTGAGCTTTCAGAACATTCAGATTCAATGTCTGCCTAATTCTTTTTGGCGTTGGGATCAACTTCCCATGGCTTTGCTTTGCGTTCACGCAAACGAGTGGCTTTGCCTGTGCGTTCTCGCAGGTAAAACAGCTTGGCACGTCGAACTCGACCGTGTCGTTTGATTTCGATCTTTGCAATTTTGGGTGTATTCACAGGGAACGTACGTTCCACACCTTCGCCAGCAACAATCCGGCGAACGGTGAACATTTCTCCCATGCCTTGTCCACGCTTAGCGATGACAACACCACTGAATACCTGAACACGTTCCTTAGAACCTTCAAGAATTCGAGTGTGAACATCAACCGTGTCACCCACAGTGAAATTCAGTGGCTCTTCTCGCAGGCTCGACTGCTCTGCGATGTCAATCAGTTTGTTTCTCATGGCAACACGGTCCCTTATTTGACGGTCTTCCGCCTTCTGAACTTCCGTCCAAAGACATTCGTCTTACTGGCGAAACCAGTTATTCGAATTCTTCAGCCTCGCAAATATCATCAGCCCTTTGACGGATCCTGCTGTTGAACTTCTTTCAGCAGATCAGCTCGTCGCTCGGCTGTTCGTTTTAAACTTTGTTCTTTTCGCCAATCAGCAATCGCCTGATGATTACCACTTAGCAGGACATCGGGAACAGTCATCCCGTTGTATTCTCTTGGCCGAGTGTACTGAGGATACTCCAACAGCTGATCCGCACTAAACGAATCATATTTGCTACTGGTTTCGTCTCCTAAAACACCCGGTATCAGCCGAATCACGGCATCAATCAGCAACATGGCGGGTACTTCACCACCGTTGCAAATAAAATCGCCAACACTTACTTCCAAAGGCTTCAGTGTATCCGAAATCCTTTGGTCGAATCCTTCGTACCGGCCACACATCAACAGCAGTCGATCTTCGGTGGCCAATTCTTCAATCAATGTTTGATCCAGTCGACGCCCAGAAGGAGTCATCATAATTAAGCGACCAGGATCAGAATCCAGCTGTTGCACGTTTCGAACGCTATTCACGATCGGTTCGCACATCATCAGCATTCCGGGGCCACCGCCAAAAGGCTTGTCATCAACTTGACGATGGTTCCCAACTGCGAAATCTCGAAAGTTGTGCGTGTGAATCGACACAAGGCTTCGATCAATCGCCAGCTTCAACAGGCTCTGTCCTAGGTAACTGGTTAATAACCCAGGAAACAGCGTCAGCACATCAAACCGCATGTCTGTCTTTCGAACAGTTTGCCGCGTTTACCAGCCTGCGATGCCGCCTCAAGCAACTACTCGCTGGCTTCCGCAGTGGCTTCTTCCGCTGGAGCTTCTGCTGCCGCCTCGGCCGGAGCATCTGCCACAGGTTCTGGTTCTGGAGCTTTTGGTGCTTGCATCGGAGGTGGAGCAGAAGCTGTTCCGAACTTGCCAGTTCGAACCTTCTTGATCAATGCGTTGACCTTTTCTGAAGGCTGAGCGCCCACAGAAAGCCAATAGTCGATCCGTTCCATCTTCAGGCTAACACGTTGAGACTTATCCGGCACAGATGTGTCGTAAAAGCCCACTTCTTCAATTGCTTTACCGTCGCGAGCACGCTTTTGATCCATGATGCAAATACGGTAAAAAGGACGATGCTTTCGTCCCATACGCTTCATACGAATTCGAACTGACATAAACCAGGGTCTCCAGCCCACCTTCCGTAGGCTCTGATGAAAACAAATTTACCGATTGTGGACAGACATCAAACAGACTCCACGGCTTATCTGTTCCCGAAACAATGAATTGAAACCGGAACCAAGCATCCTGACAGATACCTAGTTCTTTCGGTTGCGTTTTTTGGATTTTTTCGCGTCTTTACGCTGTTTCTTCTTTTTATCTCGTTCCCGAGCAAGGTCGGCAGGACCACGTTTGCTTCGAGACTTCTTTTCGCGAATGTCGGCATTCGGATCCATCATTCCGCCGTCTGCCATCTGTTTGACGGCTTTCATGCGATCCCGAACACCCATATTCGACATATCTTGCATCATTTTGCCCATGGAATGAAAATCCTTGAGCAATTTATTGACCTCAGCCGGCTGAACTCCGCTCCCCAACGCAATGCGATTGCGACGGCTGCGATCAATCCGATCCGGATTGTTTCGTTCGTCCATGGTCATCGAATCAATAATGCCTTCAATTCGCTTCATATCGTCTTCCGGGTTGGCATCCCCCAGTTGATCGACCACTTTGCCCATTCCAGGAATCATTTTCATGATTTCCCGCATGGAACCTAATTTCTTCATCTGACCCATTTGCTTCCGGAAATCGTCCAAAGTGAACTTTCCGGCCTGCATTTTTTCCTGCTGGGCCTGCATCTCCTGTTCGTCGAATTCTTGCTGAGCTTTCTCGACAAGAGACAAAACGTCTCCCATGCCCAGAATTCGCCCCGCCATTCGATCGGGATGGAATTGCTCCAATCGATCCAATTGCTCGCCCACACCGACAAACTTGATCGGAACACCCGTGACAGCTCGCACGCTTAACGCGGCACCGCCTCGAGTATCACCGTCCAGCTTTGTTAGAACGACTCCGTCCAGTTCTAAAGCCTCGTTAAAGGCCTTCGCACTGTTCACGGCGTCTTGGCCCGTCATTGCGTCGCAAACAAACAGACACATATCGGGAGCCACCCGATTGTCGATTCGTTGCAGTTCTTTCATCAGTTCTTCATCGATCCCCAGACGCCCAGCGGTGTCTAAGATCACGACTTTTGAACCATTTGATTTGGCCAGTTTCACCCCGTTGCGACAAACCTGAACGGGGTCGCTGTCTTGAGGATCTTCTGAATAAACAGGACTGCCAACCTGCTCGCCAATGACTTTTAACTGTTCAATCGCCGCCGGACGCTGCAAGTCAGCCGCCACCAATGTGACCGGATTCCCGCCGTCTTTTAACAATCGAGCCAACTTGCCGCAGGTGGTTGTTTTACCAGCTCCCTGCAAACCACACATCATAATGATCGTTAAACCATCACGCTTGATGGCCAAATCATGGTCGCCCGTCATCAGGTCGATCAAACCCTGATGCACAATACTGACAATTTGCTGATCCGGACGAACAGACTTCAGAACGTCGGCACCAATGGCCTGTTGTGTGGTCGTCTTGACGAAGTCCTGCACCACATCAAACGCGACGTCGGCTTCAAGCAGCGCAGTCCGCACCTGCTTCATCCCGTCACGGATGTTCCCTTCGGTGATCTTTCCTGACCCCCGAAACGCCGAAAAGGCGGTTGTTAATCCTTCTGTGATGCCTTCGAACACACGTTCTTCCGGAACAAAATTTGAAAACCAAACTCGAAACTTACCCAGTTTGCACCATTTGGGGGAGCCGTAAACTCAACCACACAAGGCACTTATACCAGTTACTGGTCGCAGATTTCGCACAGAAATTGCGCAATCGTGACACAGGCTCGTTCAAACGAATCGCGGATACTATCGTTGGATTCGACAACTGGCAAGCCGTTCATCAGGCAGAACGACGTTTTGATCAGCGTTTTTCCCGTCTGAAGCCACAGCACACGGTTCAAATCCTGTCAGACAGGCCAACACCAAACGTTTCCTGCCTGGATTGCACTTCATGCCACAGCCCCAAAAACGAGTCGGGAGCCAGCCAATCGGCGACTCAAACTGAGACCAGTGCAGCATATCCTGCAGCGAATTTCCAAATGCTGCCCGCTGACTGGCACCAACCATTCGCTGAGCGAACCACCAACTAAGCGAACCGTCAACTGAGCGAACCGTCAACTAAGCGAACCGCCACAGCTTGATCCCGCCCCAGCTGTGCAACCAAAGCAATGTTGAGCCGTGCTGATTTCTCGAGCCGCATGTTTTTCGAAATCAAAGTCGCGAATGTGCTGACCCACCGTTTGATCCATCGGTAATTCCAACATCTGATTGAAATCACAATCAAACAAACGCCCGTCCCAGCCAACGGACAGCATCGAACGACACATCAAACCATCAATCGCGGCAGGATTAAATGCGTCTAATAAAGACTGCATATATTCTTCATGCTTGCCTTGTTCGATCAGGTCTTCCAAAAAGCGACTAATGGGCATGTTCGTAATCGTGAACAAGCCACTAAATTCAATGCCGTATTCTTTACGCAAATGCTGCCGATAGGTGTCTTCGAGCGCAGACTGTTCTGGAGGCAACGAAAGTCCAACAGGATTAAACACCAGCGTCAGTTTTTTGCCAGAACCGTCCGTCGCATAACCCACGTCATTCAAGCGTCGCAAAGCGGTAATGGATTCTTGGTAGGCTCCGTCGCCTCGCTGCTTGTCGGTATTATCTTCTAGATAGCACGGCAATGATGCGACCACTTCGACATTGTTCTCCGCCAGAAACTCCGGCATGTCCGTGTAGCCTTTGGCTAACAAAATCGTCAGATTGCAGCGGTCAATCACATGCACGCCGAGGGCTCGAGCTGACGTCACAAAATACCGGAAATGAGCGTTCATTTCTGGAGCACCGCCGGTCAGATCCAGAACTTCAATCTTTCCTTTTTCCAAGGCTCGCAAACAATCATCGACTGTCTGTCGATCCATGTTTTCTTCTTTGCGGTCCGGACCAGCATCCACGTGACAATGCGTGCAAGTCATATTACACAGTTTGCCAACATTGACTTGAAGAGTCCGAATGCTGTGGGCTCGCAGCCCATTCATTCCCTTTTCAGCCACAACATGTTCAAACGAACGATCAACCAGCGTGCGATTAATGATGTTTAATTGAAAGCTGGGATTAGCAAGCTCCGACTTACGGTGCTGCAGCGATTTACTGGCCTGTGCCATGATGATACGGATGCTTGAGAAGGGAATTGAAAATCAATTCAAATGGAAAAACCTCGACCGAAACAACTCACTCGTTTCAGCAAAATCCCAACTGGTCTTTCGCTAACTTTTTTTGAGCCGTCATTCAGCGACGCGCTGCAGTTTCAGTCAACCCCCCAACGCTGAATGCGTTGGGGACAGTTGCTTCAAACCGACGGCTAACAGCATCCCCCATTGGGATCACAGCATGCTTCTTCGATGGGAAGTCGAGTTTCACTGAAACCCGACCCTTTGGTTTCTTCTGGACGGCGAAGTCTGGCAGTGCAATCCATCGTCGTTGCCGCATCCAATGGAATTTCGCTCAACGGTTCCACGGGAATAAACATGCCGGTATACGGTTCGCTCATCAGCAGCCGAAATGTTTTATCGCAAACAGCCACTCGTTGACCTCGGTAATATTCGTGGCCGTCGTCATCGTGAATCGATCGAAATGGGCCTCGATAAATCACGGCCTGATTTCGCTCTAGACACGGGCCAGCCTTGCCTTTGTACGCCATGATCGTGGCAGAACGAAACTCAATTCCATTGATCACTTGCCATGGTTCAGACTCGTATTTGTCGACGTGAACCCCATGGAATCCAGCATTTGCAAATTCTTCAGGAAACTGATCTTCTCTCCATGCACCTGATAGACAGCCAGACCAAAGATCGGCGTCTTTCTGCATTTCTTGAGGAACATCTTCATCAGAAATGATATCGCTGATGGCTGCTCGCCCACCCACCTTCAAGACACGATAAATTTCACGGAATAACTGACGTCGGTCTTCAGGACTCACCAGATTCAACACACAGTTCGAAATCACACAGTCGACACTGTTGTCTGGAATCATGGGTTCGCCTTTGCGAAGATCACGAATCAGATTCAGAACGTCAACACTGTGTTCGACAGTCTCAGCTGGCAGTTTGCCCATTCGCTGATGGAACACATCAAGGTCAAGAGCCAAGTCTTGAATTCGGCCATACTTGAATTCCACATTGCTGTAACCCAGCTTTTCAGCCATTTCCGGCTGGTACTTACGCGCCAACGAAAGCATTGTTTGATTGACATCAACGCCAATCACTCGACCTTCGGCACCCACGATCTGAGAAGCAATATAACAGAGTTTTCCGCCACCAGATCCCAGATCCAGCACGGTGTCGCCGGGACGAACATACCGAGTCGGATCGCCACAACCATAATCTTTTTCAATGATTTCTTGGGGCAACTGCTTCAAACGTTCTGTGTCATAAGTCACAGGGCAGCACAGCGCGGCTTCTCGCTGTTCGGCGGCGGCGGCATAGCGTTCAGCAACTGCAGAATCAGAATGGGTGGGTGTACTCATAGAAGTAGCGGATTTCAAATAACGTGGAGAGAGTGTGAAAGACGACTGAGTTTCGGTATCAGCAAGAAACCAATGATGAGAGGCACTGAGATGCCGCAAGCTTACATTTTTTTTGGCGTACTCTACAACAAGCACCAATCTTCAGGTAGTCAGATTGAAGTTGCCTCACAACCTCGCCATCAAACCGAATCGTCCATTTTGGTCCGCCAGAACTTCTGATTCGGTGAGCAAGACTACAAGATGGCAGCCATTGGATCAGTTTTCAACGAAGAATTGCCCCTCTGCCAGCATCTCAATTGGCAGGCTAGCAACTCTGGGAACAATAAACAGCCCGCAAAGCCATGTCCTGCATCATCGGGGCGTTCAACGCCTCACGCAAAGCACGCCGAATGGGGGCATTGAATAAAAAGATAAGCTTTTGCCGTTTCCGCCCCGCCACTGCTGTTTCAGTCCAGATGAAACTCGCTTAATCCTTGATCCTTCAAATCTGCTCGCTTCGCGGCATCTTTCAGCTTGGCAACCACAAAAAACTTGTGATTGGCAACGACTTGTTCCGTCAGATTCAAATGTTCGGCAACCTTTTTGTTGGCCCAGCCAAGCACAAAAATGAGCTCAACACACTTCAATCGCTCCCAAGCCGCTTTTTGCTTGAAACTCATGATCAAGTCGCTCAAACATTCTGCAACCACATTGGCTTCCGACACATGACCTTCATGACTTCTCATCATGCTCGACGCATGGCGAGCCATCCCGACAGGTTCCGGACCAGATGTTGAACCCGTGCGGCCAACCTTCAAAGGCACAGTTGGTCGTCGCCCCACACGTCTCATCGCATCAATGATCTTATGAGCCGCAATACTAAACAGCCACGATTCCAAAGGAGTCGTTTCGTCATAATGAGGCAACGCTTTCAAAAAACCCATGAAGGTTTCTTGAACCACATCTTCTGCTGATGTTTTGTCATTCAAACGACTGCGAGCAAATGCCAGCAGCCGACCTTCAAACTGATCAATGCACTGCTGCCACGCCTCCGCTTCGCCATTACGAATACGCTGAACAAGCTGACGGTCGGAAGCACTAGACGGCATAAAGGATGCTCGAACTCAACAGGAAACAAAGTCTTGGGTCCAACATCCTGTCGCAGTGGAGCGGTTGAGTCAATTTGAGATCCATGAGTTATCGCGAAAATGTCTCTGATGCTCATTCCGTTGCAGACAAGCATGCCTTACGGGCGAAATCTCGCAGAAAAACGGCCCCGCATTTATTGATTGGGGGACTGCCGTCGCCGATGCTGTATTTCACGCTGTCGGATTTGAGCCACCATTGTTCGATCCAAAGCATTCGCAAACTGCTGAACATCGCGCTGATCAAACGGCTTCGGACCACCTGTTTCCATCCCAGCCGATCGAAACTGATCCATCATATCTCGAGTTGCCAAGCGGCTATGCACGGTGTCATCGTCGAACACTTCTCCACGATGACCAATGGCAATCCCCTCTTGATCGACCACTCGAGCAGCCAACGGAATGTCACTCGTGATCACAATGTCGCCCGCTTCCATCCATTCAACAATGCGATCATCTGCTTCATTGGCCCCAGATGTCACGGTGATTTGTTTGATTCGAGGAGACACGGGCACATACATGGGCTGGTTGGCAACCACCGTCACCTTGCAGTTCATTCGCTTTGCGGCTTTGTACACGACGTCTCGAACCAGCGAAGGGCAAGCGTCTGCATCGATCCAGAGCATGGGTAAAGCAGCAGAAGAATTTTCGTCGGACATGTCCGGATCACTTTGTGAACACTCGGCAGGTGATTGAAAAACGACGCAAATGATATCGTCAGCAGAATTTGATTCTCGCCGTTTCGAATCTTACTCATTTTCCATCCGATCTGGAATGTTCGTCGAAGTCCAGCGACTAGGATTCCCGCAACATCAACGTTTCGACCGCACTCACATCAAACGGAAATCTGCATTGCGATGAAGACGGGTACCGCCAATCTGCTGCTCCTCTTGGCAGGAGCAATCTGGGGTTTTGGTTTTTTGGCTCAAAAGAACGCAATGGACGATATTGGCCCGATGTTGTTTGTCGGACTCCGCTTCCTGCTGGCCGCCGTTGCCGTGCTGCCGCTTTGCCTGCGAGAACTGAAGGCCGCACCCGCGAACAAAACACAAACCAAAGCATGGCTTCTTCGATTCATGGGATTGGGGCTGATTTTCTTTGCCGGAATGGCTCTACAGCAAACCGGCCTGCAAACCACATCCATTACAAACGCAGGCTTCCTGACAACCCTGTATGTTGTTTTTGTCCCCTTTCTTTCGTGGGTGATGTTAAAAGAAGCTCCTCCAAAACTGATTTGGCCGTTGGCTTTCCTAAGCGTCACTGGAGTCTACTTACTGAGTTCCGGAGACTTTTCTGCGTTGCAGGAAGGAGACTTTCTCGTTTTGGCAGGAGCGTGTGCATGGACCTTTCACGTGGTCTTCTTAGGCCGACTTTCCTCCGCCAGCAATCTGCCTTACACGATGGCAACCGTTCAATTCTTCACCTGTGGCATACTCGGCTGCGCGGCTCAAATCCTGTGGTCCATGTTGCGACCAGATCAATCGTGGCCAACGACACAAGACATCTGGAACGCGGCTCCTGAAATTTTTTATGCAGGCTTGTTTTCCGGAGCCATCGCTTTCACTTTGCAGGCTGTCGCCCAACGCTTCACATCCGCTTCCATTGCGGCAATCTTGATGTCTTCCGAAAGTCTGTTCGCTGCAATCTTAGGAGCCATCTTCTTGAATGAGCGGTTGAATGGACTTGGCTACACAGGCTGTGGACTCATCTTCGCAACAATCGTGACCACAGAAATCCTATGCATCCGAGCAGAACAACTGGTCAAACACGATCAGCCACACAAAACACCTTCGCTCACTGACGAACGGCCGTGATGCGATCTCCGCGCCAAATGTCGATGCTGAACGAATTGAGAAGAGACTTCGAACGGTCAAATTTTCGAGCCCCAGAGCGTCACCTTGCCAGAAAGATGGCTGCTTCACATCGCAACGACGGGCCACACAACCAGCCATTGGCCAGCAACCGCGTAGGGCGCAATCAGTAAGACCACGTCCAATCAAGAAACCACGTGTGAAGTCACTCGCCGTTGCTGTCAGGTAACTTGCATCCAGACCATCGCTCGGAAATTTGCGCCGGGATTGGCATTACAACGTGACCCACGCCATCATGTTGA